>CAYOVR010000022.1:0-15443 GCA_964407465.1 uncultured Candidatus Saccharibacteria bacterium | reverse complement strand
TGTAAAACATGGATAGAGCGCCTGTTACTTTTTGAGCAGGTTGAATTTGAGCTGGTAAAGTTGAAGCACTTGTAACCAATTGAGTTTCACCTGAAATTGTTGTTCTACTATTGACTGCGAAATTGACATTGTTGATGGAGCAATCTTCTAAGACATTGTTCCATTTTCCAAAAGCTTTATAAAGAGCAATTAAATATTCGTTGTTGTTTTCATAGGAATAATTTGTTGGAACAGCTCCAGAAGTTCCAGAATGACCCTTAATTGGATATGTTGGATATAAATCCATACCAATTCTTAATTGTAATGAAGTGACAGCATTAGAAATTCTATGTAATTTTCTTTGAAATGGTTGTGGATTGGATGGAAGAAATGTAACTAGAATCTTTTTCAGACTTTCAAAACCCATGTTTAATTGGTAATTACCACTTGGAGTTGATAATGGTCCGAGAGATGTGATTGGTCCCAACATCCAACTTTCAGTATGAAAAATAACTCCTTCATTTGATGATAATTGATTTTGAATCAATGAATCAACTTTCTGATCAAAAAACAACATTTCAGCTACAATTTCAAATTTTGTGATAACAAATTTCCTTTGCAATAATGCATGGGTATTTGCTGCCGAATTCATAGTTAGATCGACAGCATCTGTATTTGCTTGAAAATATGAATATCCAGATGTGAAAACCGCGTTGGGATTGATTCTAAATTCCAAAACTAGATCTTGTAATGCTTGCATTGGCAAATATTTTAAATCTCTTTTTTGCATTAACGAACCAAATATTCCGGAATAAATTGGAATGGAAAAACTTCTTCTTTCACACAATTCATGTTGAATTCTACCATTTATCATTGTGGTGATTCCTATACCTCGAATAAGTGCAGGTTCAAAACAGCCTTGAGTTAAATCATTGTTTATCACTTCGTGAAAACCCATATTTGGGTAATTTATTCTTTGATTCCAATTATTGCCTACATTTGCAGCATTGCTTGGATAATCAGACAATCCACTCATTCCATAAAGATTCTTATAAAGAGGAATTGCAGCTATCCAAGCATTTACTGGTTCTAAAGTACTTGTTTGACCAATTTGATTATAAATCCCTAATGTTGCTGTTAATCTTCTATAGCCTGAAAGATACAAAGTATCAATATTATCAGGTTGGGGAGCAGTAGATGATGCTGGTTGTTGTGGTGTTGCAACATGATGGGGATTATATCCTAAAATATATGCTGAAAGCGCTGAATTATTGTTTATATCTCCAGTTGCTCTATGTGCATATCCAGGAGTTGGATTACCACCAAATGATTTTGTTGATGCTCTATTATTGTTCCCCATACCTTGAATTTCTCTTGTAAACCTCTGTTCATTAGAATAATTAACATCCTCCAAAATATTGGCAATTTGATCATATTCCTGAATTCTCTCCAATTCAACACCTTTACATGTTGCTATGAATTCAGAAATAAATGAACTTGCACTACCATCAATTTGTATAGCATCTCCTTTTCTAAAAGATGAATCTAATTGTACTGTTAAATTTATGTAAACAGTTGAGGGATCCCAATAACCATTTGTGTTAAAATTGAATCGGACAACATCATTGGGTAGAATATTGTTTTGACCAGTTTGAGGTGTAAATCTCATAAGTTTTGTGCTTGTTGGATAGCCCAAAGGTTTAATGGAATCATAAAGAACTTGTCTTGGAATTGCCATAAGTTTTTTTCTTTTTTTTTTTAAAAAAATATATATTTTTATAAAAAAAAATTAAAAAAAAATTCTTTTTATATAAATCTTTTTAAAATTTTTTATTAAAAAAAATTAAATGGAGAAAATTGAATTTAAATTACTTGGGAGAAAAGATATGATAAATAAAAAGAATAATGAAGGGTTAAATTCGTTAAAATTTCCTGAAATCTTTCCAAATTCATTTTTTATGCTTATTTTAGGAAAACCTGGCAGTGGAAAGTCAACAATTATAGAAGAAATAATTTTAAATCCTTCATTTTTAAATGAACAATTTGATAAAATACTAATTTTCTCACCCTATCCTTTGACAAATATTCCATGTGAATTGAATAAAAACTATTTTAATGAATTAAATATTGGTAAAATCTTTGAATGTATTCAATATTTAAATGAAAGAGATGATTTAGAAAATAATTATATAAACATGTTAATTATATTTGATGATTATATTAGTGATATTAGAAAGGAAGCCTATAATCCTTCATTTACTAGTCTATTTTATAATAGAAGACATTTAATAAAAAATGGATGCATTTCAATTATAATGACATCACAAAAATTTACAGTTACACCACCACAAATAAGACCTTGTGTAAACATTGTCATTACTTTTCAATTAAATCAAAGTGAATATTCTGGATTAAAGAAAGATATTTGTAGTTGGATTGATTTAAAAAATATCTCATCATTATTAAAAAATAATTTTGATTTTCTTTTTATAAATATAGAGAATGGATCTACTTATCTTAATTTAAAATTAAAATTATAAAAAAAAATTTAAAAAAATGTATAAATTAAAAAATAATACAACCCCAAAATTTGTTAAATTTCAAGATGGTTATTCATATTTAGGAAATATTAATAAATTTCCTCAAAATAATAAAAGAATTGCTTTATCAGATCCAATTGACAAACCACCAATTGATTTTAAAAAAAATGATTTAGATTATATAAATCGCTTAAAATATTTAAAAAATGAGATTTCTTTCAATAATTCCTCTTCAAAAATGATAATTGAATCAGAAAATTTAAAAAATGAGAATACAAATGAAGAAATAGAAATAGAAGAAGAAAAAAAACAAGAGCCGATTGAAATAAACAAAGAATTTGGTGAAATAAATGGAATAACATCTAAAAAAATTAAAAAAAATTAATTTAATTAATAAAAAAAAGATATAAATATTTTTATAAAAAAAAAAACATAAAAAAAAATGCAAGAAAATGATGACAGAGAAATTCAATTTATTTATTCTAATGAAAATCCAATAAAAATAAATAATAATGGGAAGAAATTTAATAAATTATTCATTGAAGATTTTATTCTTTGTGAAAATACAAGAGATTTTAAAGAAATAATTTTTTTGGAATCTTCACATAATATTGATAATATAACAAATTGTAAAAGATTTGATAAATTAAATAATAGAGCTATTGGAATGTATCATCCAATCTTTTCTTTTAGTTCTTGGAATAAGGAGAATGGTTCATTATTGTTATTTAGTAAAGATAATTCATTTACATTTTTTGATTGTAATGAGATTTGTATTTATTTAAAGGATAATACCAATTTAAATCAAATGGATACAAGCAATATATATTATTTACTTATATATAGTTTTGAATAAACAAAAAAATTATATTTTAAAATTCAATTTTTTTTAATTAAGATTAGATATTAAATTAATATAATTTTCTTTTAATGATTTCGATTCACCATTTAATAAATGAAATCTCCAAAAGTTTTGATGAAATAAATTATTTGTATTTCCTAATTTGGCCATTAATTTATTTTTCTTTGTATTATCACCATCTTCAATAAAATCAATGGTGTTTTTTTTTCCAAATCTTATTGTTTTTTTTCTAATTTTATTGGAAGGATCTTTATAAGTTATGTGTAATTTATATTTTTTTTTCATATTTTCCTTATTTAATTCAGCAGGAAATTGAACATCAATTAAAGTATGTTTACTATCCCAAATTGGTTTAATTTTTTTTATTTTTTTAATAGGTTTTTCAACTTTTTTTTCTTCAGTTGATGTAGAATTTTGATTTGTTGATAATTTTTGATGAATTAAAACATCTTTATTTTCAGATGAGATTGGTTTTTTTTTAAAAAACATTTTTTTTAAAAATTTTTATTTTTTTTATTATAAATAATTTCAAGAATAATTTTTGTAATTAAAAAATAAAAAAACTAAAAAAGAAAAAAAAGAAAAAAAATAATGACAACAAATATTTTAGAAAGACTTAGTAGAGTTATAAATGACACACCTTCTCGTTATGATAGAAGCGGAGAGCTTAACATTCGTAGAATTGCGGAAGCAGCCGATCAAGCAATAGAAAAAAAATACCCATATTTATCGCAAAGTCTTAGATATCCTTTAAGAAGTCAGCATATAAATATAATAACAGCATTACAAAAAAAACTTATTAATTCAAAGGAAAAAAAACTACTTGATGAAGATGGTAAAGAAGAAAAAAAAATAATGGATGACTACTACAATGAAGCTACAAAATTTGGAAGAGAACAAATGAGAAATTATACTTTATTGAATAGGACAATTGATCATAATATTCCTCAAATAGTTAAAAATTCATTGTTTTCATTAGGTTTATATAAAGATATACCCATAATTAATGGTGTTTTAATGGCTCCTTTTAATAATGAGACTGTTGGATATAAAACTAAAATACAAAAAGTATGGAAAAATGGAAAATTAAATAGATTAAACCTATTTAAATTAAAAGGATTGGTAAGCTCAAAAAATGAAAAATTAAGCAAATTAATGGAGGATAAAAAGATTAATGATTTACCAGAATATTCAATTCTAAGAACTTATATTTCCAATCCAGCTAAATTGGGGAGCGTAATATCGCGTATTTCCAAAAAACAATCACAATTTAAAGATCCGAAAAAAATGGCTTCTTTATTATTTAAAGAAGTGAAAGAAAATATAGGCAAAACAAAAAATAATAATTATTCAAGTAAATATCTATCTTATAGAGATAATGAAAATATGGATTTTTTGAGCAGAATTAATCCAAGAGATATAAGTCTAGTCAAATCAAATAAGAATAAAGTTAAATCATATATAGACAATTTATTAAACAATGAAAGATTAACTGGTGATAGTAGATTAACAGCATATTCACATTTTGCTCCGGGATATGTTTCATTATTTAAGAAAGAACCATCAAATATCAATGTTAGAGATATTTTTGATTAAGATATTATATTGTTAAATATTTTGTAAAAAAAATATAAAAAAAAATTAAAAATTTTTTAAAAAAAAATGACACCGAAATATATAATAATCATTTTAAAAAATTAAAAAAAAAATGGCATTATTTAAAAAAAGAAAGGTTAAAAAAGAATTAAAACCAAATTTCTATCCAAATCTTATTGATAATAATATTAATTTTAATGACATTTTTTCAGGTGGTATAGGCTCTTACGAACCATTAAAATCTGAATTAGTTAGTAATTTTAAAGAAAATTTCCGTGAATTGATAAATAAAGGAAAAGATATTTTTGGATTAAAACAAGATGATTCAGAATTGATTAATGATATTTTAACGGTTTATATACAAAGGCTTAAAGATCTTACAAAAGAAAGAAAAGAAATTAGAGTAGAATTACAAGAAATTGTAAATAGCAGAGATCAAGATGATGAAAAATTCAAGATTTACATTACCGAATTAAATAGAATAACTGCTACAATTGCTGATACCTATATAATAATTGAAAATAAAATGGATAGTTTAAAAGATAATCAAGCTAAAAAACTAATTATGGGTGCTATCGATGTTATGAAATCAATGACTAAATCACAAGATGAGGAAAATAATTTAATGTTGCTTATACAAGAAAAAAAAATACAAGAACCAAAAAATACTTTTGAATTAGAATTAAAAAAAACAGAATTATTGGAATTAGAAAAAAAATTTGATGCTTTGAAAAATGTAACAGAAAAAAAAGAAATGGTAATAATGAAATATGAAAAAGAAGTTAGAGATTTACAAATTGAAATAGAGCTTGGTAAAGAAACAAAAAGCAAATATGAGGTTTTATTGCGTGATTTTGAATCTTTGCAAGATGAATTAAAATTAAAATCGGAAGAATTATTAGATAAATATAAAGCATTTGATGTTTTAGAAACAACACCAATGGTTTTACCAAAAATAGAAGAATCCAATCAACTTAATAATGAATTGATGGATTTAAAAAAAAAATTTGATGATTTATTGAAAGATTATAATTCTGAAATAGCGATAAATAATTCAAATTTAATAAAAATAAAAGAATTTAGTGAAATAAATACAGAATTTAGTAGTAAAATAGTGGATTTTGAAAATTTAAAAGTCACTAGAGACAGTGAGATTGCGCAATTAGAGGTACAAAAAGAAAAATTAAGAACTAAAAAAAGAAATTTGAAAAATAATTTTAAATTATTTAAAGAACAATTTCAAAAATATATTGATTTAACTAAATATTTAGAAGTTCCTAGCAATACAGAGGAATTTCAAAATTTTGATGGTGATAACGGAGCTGAAAAATTAGGAATTTTAATTAAACAATTGCAAGAAAGAAATAAAGATTTGGAAACAATGGTTGATGATAAATTTCGTGAAAATGAAATATTTAGAAAAACAATTAAAGATTTTGAAGCAGAAACAAGTCTACTTATTACACAAAATAAAGAGTTTTTACAAACAATTGAAGGATATGAAATGGATTTAAAATTAAATTCAAAACTTTTAAATGATTATATGTTAATAATAAATGACATCAAACAGACATTAATTATTAAAATACTAATGTATTTAGAATTACAAATACATGAGTATAAGGATAAAGATTTAGAAAAATATTTTAAATTTAATGAAGAAAAAAAAAAGATTGTGTTCGACAATTATGAATTTGAAAATTATAATATAACAAATAATTTAGAATTTATTAATCGATTAGTTAAAGAATTTAAATTTAGAGATAGTTTTGGGATAGAAACTGAAAATATAATGGAAAAAATGACCTTTTTAAAACAACAAATGAATGTGTTTTATGAAAAAAATAATGAAAATTATAAGGAAGTTGTGGAAATTAGAAAAGCAATTAATGAAAATAAAAAACTTATAGCAGATTTATCTGTACAAAAAATGGATTTTAGTATACAAACTATTTATGAAAAATTAGTTTTGGCTAACGATTCTCTTTATAATAAAACAACTCTCATGTCTCAAGAAATTAAAAAAAATTTAAATATGCATCTATATATGCATTCTCAACAAAGTTCAATTAAATTTTATATGCAAACTTTTGATAAAACTCATCTTCCAATCTTATTGAATCTAAGACAAGTGATTGTGCTTTTAAAACTTTATGATGTTAATGGTAAATCAGGTCGTCATAATCCAAACATTATTCTAACTGATATGTTGAAATATAAAAATGTTAGATTTGAAATTGCTCCACTTGTAAGCAAAGATAAGAATTATTTAAAAGTGTTCTACAAGAAAAATATAACAAATCCTGTTTTAAAAATAGCAGAATATTGTTATGTTCTTGGGAATGTTAGAAGTACTAAGGTTTTAGAAAGCAATTCTTTTGAATTTATACAAGAACCAATATATTTTTTATTAGGTAGATATTTTACCAAATTAGCTTATAAACCTCAAATATATGAATGGAGTTTTATCTGTCAAATTGTTCATACAATGCTTATTCAAACAAAAGAAGAGAAATATGATAGAAAAGAGAGTGAAACTATTCATAATATACCTCATCTTTTAGAAGAAAAAAAGGATCTTAGATTTATGCCAATATTTTATTATGATGCTGAGGAAGAAAGAGAATTTCGTAATGAAACTTTATTTAAACAAGCTATTGGGTTAAGTGAAGAAGATCAAAATGATATTATTTATGCATGTTTAATGTTTTGGTTAAATCATGTTGTTAATATTTGGAAAATATTAAGATTTGGTGATATATATATAAAACAACAATCTGATTATTTAAATTTAGAATATTTATGTAAAAATTTTAAATGGTATATGACGGAAAATTCTGCTGTTAATATATTTTTTATGTTTAAAAAATTTATTTTTCATCTTTTTAGCTATATAGAGGGGGAAGATGTTTATAATTTTAAGAAGAAAATTGCAGATTTTGAATATTTTAAAATAAGAAAGAATAGACAGTTTACTTGGTATAAAATCACAGATACCAATTTGATGAATTATATTACAGAAATAGAACAGGATTATTTAAAAAAAGATTATAAATTATCTCAAAAAGATGTTTGGAAAAGAGCTTTTACACACTTTGATAAATTACCGGCTATTAGTAATTCAGACAAAAGTGTTAAAAATGAAACAGATTTAGAAACAATTTGGACACCAACTCTTCCAATGACTCTAAAATTAAATAGACCAACATTAACTTTTGAAGAAGAATTAAATTATGTTATGAAAAAAAAAGATTTATATTTTATGCAAAAAATGGTAATGGGAATATGTGATAGAGGATATGAAACTTTTTTTAGTTGGGATGATTATCATTTTACAAATAATTTAATAGCAATAGTCATAGAAATTACCCATTTATGGGATAGATATTCACGATTCTTTTATGGCTATTGGGTAAAAAACGAGAACATGAAAGAGGATGAAGAAGACTATGGTTTTTCCATGTTTTTATTTGATAAAATGTTAACACTTTCAGTTCCAATAGAACAAAAAGAAGATATAATAAAATCACAAATTCAAGAAAATGAAAATGTAGAAAGTAGTAGATTGATTCCAGGATCAATCTTTTATAGTTTTATAAATAGTAGTATAAATGATCGGATTGAAAAAAATGCTCTTTTTGGAAAAGATGATGAGGTGGATATTGAAAGATTAGATATTGAACCTGAACAAGGTATGATTATGAAACTCATGGATGAAAGTAAAAGAAGAAAAAAAGATTTTAATTATGATATAAGAAGAAAATATCCAGATATTGGTCAATTTTCAATTGTAGATGAGAAAGAATTAAAAAAGGATTTATCATCACTTGCAAAAGAACTTCAAGAGGAAAATATATAAAAAAAATATAATAAAAAAATTAATTCTTTTTTTTTTTAAAAAAAAATTTTAACAAAAAAAAATGTATGCTTCTTTATTTAACAAGCAAGCTTTGAAACCAAGATATAAATATCCAAAAATTATTGTTAATCAACAAAAAAAAATTACAAAAATCCCAACAAGATTAAATGTTAGATTTTTTAATGAAGAAGAAATAAAATTTTTGCCTAAAGAATTATATCTTCAAATATTAGCAAATAATATTAAAGAACACACTTCGCAGGCTCTTGAATTTAAATGTGTATATTTAAATCTCTATTTCAAATTTGATGTTAAGACATTATTATGGAAAATTTATGAAGAAAATAAAATTCAAATTAGTTGGGGAGAATATGCTAATAAATGTGTAAAATCTAAACATTTTTGTAATCCTTTTCAAAATATAAATCTAAATTCTCTTTTTCATGAGAATAATTTTATGATTTTACAAAATAAATATCCAATTGACAAATTCGCTCAATTATTATTTATTTATAATATTAATTATGTTTCTTCATTTAATTCAATAAAGACTAACATATCAATTAATAACACAACACAAGATTTTCTTCATTTAAATACAAATTTTATTTACAATAGAGATTTATGGGATAAAAATTGTAATTTTTTAGATGAAAATCTTGTTAAAATTTGCAAAAAAATCAATAATTTTGATTTCAAATTAAATGAATTGAAATTATTTTCTCTTTCATATGATTTTAAAAATAAAAATATTTTATTAACATATGAAAAATTTATGCAAATATTTAGCATTCAAGATTATTTCTTGGATTTACTCAATCTTATTTCAGCTTTTTCAAAATTTGATAATATTTTTCAATATCAACCACAAGGCTATATATTTTGGAGATATGCTTTTGCAATTCATACAATAAAATATTTGATTGAAAATTATAGCCATAGACAAAGCATTATTGACAAATTGAGGATTTTCTTCAAATTTAATGAGGAATTTAATAATTTATTTCAAGAGCATATAGAAAAATTATTGCAAAGAAATAATAAGGAATATTATATATTATGTGTACAATTTCTATTTGATTATATAACGAAGTATTTTGCAAAATCTAAATTTGAAGAAATTTTATATATAATTTATAAACAAAGTTTTTTTCATCATTCGACATTTTCTTTATTAGAAATTAATTTTAATTATGAAGTCGATGAATCGGATTGTAAGACAAATCCTATTTATAAATCTTTATATGAACTATATTCTCGAAATAATTCAATAGATTTATTTTTTAACCAAACAATTCCACCAAATTATTCAGATAATTACAATGAGAGATTTATAAATAGTGTTAGTATAGCAAATTTATTATTAAGCAAGAATTATGAAAAATTATCTCGATTTTTAAACACATTACATAGTTTTTTTAATTTGAATGAGAATAATAATAGTTTAAATGTAAATTTCCTTTTAATTTTTGATAATATAGATATTTCAAACATATGTTCTTATTATAACATCCTATTATCAATATACAACAATATTGGATCAATTCGAAAATTTTTCTTTGATTTTATTTTAAATATTTTAAATTTAAGTCATGATATTAATAAATCAAAATGGTTGTATATATTAATGCTTTTAAATCCTCTTTCAAAGGATGAACAAAGAATTTGCGCTAATATTCTTCAAAACAATAAAATTTTTAATAAAGAAGAATTAGAATTTTCAAAGTCTAATTTACACATAATATTAAAAGACAATGTGGAAATAACTGATAGTTTTATTATAGATCTTTCAGATGGTAACCCTTCAGAAATAGAATATTATATTATTGATTAAAAAAAATATTAATTTATTAATAAAATTTCATTTAAATTATTGTATGGAATAGAATCACCATTTATTTTATATTTTCTCTTTCTATCCAAAATTGTGATGATTTTCTTTAAATCTTCATTTAAATAGAGACCTGTTAAAATGTGTTTAATCTCACTTAAATTTTCTATAACAACTTTTCCATTTTCCTCCAATTCTTGAAACATTTCCCATTTTAATTGTGATTGTGGTATTCCTTTACATTTCATTATTATAGATCCATTATTTCTTTTGAATGCATATACTTTTGGATTAAAAAAATATGCTTCTATAATATCATCATATTCACATTTCCATTGACCTAATTCATCTCCTATCATTTTTTCATCCAATTTTCTATTAGTAAAAATAGAATCAGTATCAAAATAATATATTGATTCCATGCCAACATTTTTTATTCCTTCCATTAATTGTGTACGCGATAATGCGGCTATATAAGAACTTATTCGAACACATCCACCAATAAAATTAAGATTATCATCAGGATAATATTCCATTAAGAAAAATGAATTATCCTCCATGGGAGTATATGGTGTAATATTTTTTATTGTTTGAATAAAATCCTTCATTTCTAAATCATTATGATTAATAAATTCATGAATGCTATTCCCATCTAATATATCAATCTTTCCAAATTTTCTTTGTCCAAATTTACCATATAACGAATTCATTAATAGTTTTAAAAAGAAATTATTTGGCTCATCATTTTCTTCTTTAGCTTTTTTCCTCAAATCATATAATGTTGTTATATAATCAGCAAATATATATCCTTTTTCATATTCAATATGTTCATGACAAATTATATATTCAAACAATTCATAATTTTTAATAATTTCAATGCCAAACACCCAATCACCCTGTGGAGAATCTTCATTACTCAATAAATAAATTAAACCTAATAATTTACCATATTGTTTTGAATTAAAATCAACTCTCATTGGAAGACATGGTATTTTAACATTATTTTTGAATTTATATCTAATTAAATATAGATTATAAGGAAGATAGGAATTTTTATTTCTCAAAATATTATAATCTTTACAATGTCTTTTAAATTTTATAGGAATTTCATAATTTTTCATTGATGTTGGATAAGAAGAATTTATATCATAATAATGTAAATAATCATCGTTAGCCTGTTTTAAAAAGCGCTTCCTAATAGGTATACACATTCCTCCTTTATAACTTGATTTTTCAATATTATAAACATCCCAATTTTCAGCACCAACTATATGATGATTGGATGGAAATAATTTTTTCCAAATATTAACTGATAATAAAGATAAAGTTGGTTGATACCATTGAAATGAATAAAAATCTTGTAATCTATTTTCAGATATAAATAGTTTTTCAACAAATTTCTTAACACTTTGATATAATAAGCCAACTAATTTTGCATCTTGAACACAATATTTTATAATTTCTTCTTTATGAAATTCATATAAATTTCTATCCTTTATAACACTCATTATGTCAAAATCTCCTTTATCTAATTGCAAAATTTTTTTTGCAAGATTTTTTAAATTCATTTGAGTATAAATCAATCGAGCATCCATAAAATATAAGGTCTTTCCAATTATTATTGTCTTCAAATTGTTTGGATGTCCAATTATTTCAATATTATTATGAAAGGCTATTAATAAAGAATCAATTAATAATAAATTATCAAATCTAGCACCATTAAAAGAAACTAACAATATTTTTTTCTTGCCATTCAATTTAATTTGTTCTGCAGTTTGTAAATTATTTGATAACATTTCATTTAACCAGATTATTAAATCGGCGATTGTATCTAATCCCCAAAAAGTTTTAACTGTTTCATTGAGAATTTCATAAAAAGCTATACAATACACATCATATTTATTTTTTTTTGAATTAGCATCATAATTGAAAATTATTGTTTCACAATCCCATCCCCATATCTCAATATTATCTTGTTTCTCCTTTAATTTTGAAATTTTCTTCTTATTTTTTTTATCAACATATATTTTTTCAATGCTTCCATCATCATGTCTAATTTTTTTGCATATCTTTTCTCGATTAGTTTTCATATTCCATAAGGAAAAACAATTATTTTCTTGTTTTATTTCAATAACATCCGGTATTATTCTCCATTTTTTACTATTTATACGAAACCAACTTAATCTTTTATATTTTTCTTTGCTTATAAATCCTATTTTAGTTTGATATAATAATAATATTCTGGTGTCTTCAGAATTTATTTGATAATCTTCTTTAAAAATTAAAGTGTTTGAATTGTATACATATATTAAAATCTTTAGAGAAAAATTCAAAGAATTATAGATTTTCACACATTCCCAAATTGATCCTTGTGATATATAATTCATTAATTTTAATGATTTATTTCCACCCAATAAATAATCTAAATACATATGAAAATATTCCATTTCAATTTCCTCATCAATTTGTTGTCTTATAATCCAAAAGAGACATTGTAAAATACAATTAAATGTATTTGATGGGATAAATAAATCACAGGTCTTTTCCCCATGAAATGATTGTAACATTGAAAAGGTTAATTCTCTTGATCTAACTAAATTATTGTTTTGTAGATGTAAAAATCCAAAATAACGAATACCTATTACAGATATTTCTCTTATAAGATTATCCCAAAGTTTTGGTTCTTTGAAAACTATTGTTTCTTCTTCCAATCCACCAAATTTTATAGTTTTACTCTCTAATATTTCCTGATCAATTTCTTGAGCATATCTTTGCAAATATTCCATGATTTGAATTGATAATCTATGTAAAATAAAATTCATTGAAACAATGTAAAATTGTTCAATTATCTCACTCTTTTCATTATTATTAAAACTACGAATAATTCTTGTATGAATATCTCGCAATGAAAAACAAATATCTTTAATATTTATACTACAATTAGCTGTCCAATAACCACCATTATTTCTTGCTTCAGCATCTAACCGAATTGGACTAAAATAACTATAAACTATATTTATATAATCTATATTTTGAAATTGTGAATTTTCATTATAATTCGATAAAAGCTTTATAAGAAAATCGCCTATTAATTTAGCCAAATTATTATTTTCATTTTGCATCTGTCCTTGAATTCCATATTGATCTTCAGTAAAATTTTCTTCCAAAGCATTTCTATTTACAGCCTTTCGATCTTCTTCATACAATTTATCAAAGACGGTTTGAGTGTAATTTTTTGTTAAAGGGTTAAAATAAGTTAAACGACCTCCAATTGAATTAACATTCCAATAAACCAAATTACCCATTTCTTTTGGGACATGAAGAGTAGCAACAAATCGACCATGAGCTTGTTTTACATTAAATGTTGTCTTGATTATTTGCTTATAAAGCATGGGTGTTAAATTTTGAATCCAAGCTATATAAATCTTGAACCAATATTTATATGGATTATAATGAACATCATCCAAACCAAATTGATTAAAGACATTTGTCGTAGGAAATCTGCTAAAATTAGTTCGCTTATCTTCTAACATTTGTGAAAACATGACCATTTTATGATAGAATAACAGAAACAAATGGTAAAGATCCATTGAAACCAATCTATTGCTAAATATTTGTTGCCAATTAAATTGTTGAATACCTTGAGTAACACCATTAATTATATTTTGAGTATCTCTATTATCCATCCAATTAAAAAAATTTATTGCAAAATTAAATACAGTGCTATTTCTTTTCCAATAACTACCCATCGCACGACTACCTGCTTCCAAAGGTGAAAAACTATTTATTTGTATATCTTGTATTTCCCCAATATTATTTACATCATAAAACAATTCAGCAAAAAAATAATAGAATAAAGCAATTAAATGTTTAAAATCAACATCGATTTTATAGAGAACTGTTTCAGAATTCCCAATTTGCAGAAGATATGACCCCAAATCTCTCAATGGCTTCATTCGAGATGGTAGACCATAATCTAACAACCATTCCCAAACAATTTGAAATGTTTTATTTTCCAATAATCTTTTTTCTGCTAAAACATTGTTTTGATTATAATTCCACCATGGAGATGAAAAAGAATAAATTGGATAATGACCTAAATTTCCTATTACATTTTGATTTTGATATGTTAATTGCTCGTTAGGAGCAATCAAATTAATAGGAGCGTTCTTTGAAAAAGCCTCTAAATAATGAGGGAAAGTTTGATGAGTATGCATCTTTTCATTAGGAATCGAGATATCCTGCTGCTGAAAAATACTATCTTCTGACGGTATTGTAAAATCTATTGGATCAAATATTGAATCATGTTGTTCATTGGAATTATCATGAACATGTATCAATTGATTTTGATTGTTAAATTCAATGTCGAATAAAACATCATTTGGTAATTCCTCTTCATTTTGTTCGGTGAAATAAGGTTCTTCATGAAATTGACCCCCATCATCTTCTGGATATTCCTCATCATAATTTAAAATTCTTGAATCATCCAAATTCATTTTATTAAATTTATTATTTTGCATAAGAAAAAAAAGTGTTTTTTTTAAAGACAAAATTTATGTGTTGTTTTTTAAGTGTTGTTTTGAGTGTGGTTATAATGTGTGTTTTTTAATGTTGTAAAAAATAATTGTGTTGTTATAAAGTTTTTTTCCTTATCTTCGCCTCCTTTGTTTTTTTTTGTTTTTAAAAAAAGATTATTATTTTTATTTTAATTATTTGTATATATATAATTTAAAAAAAAGATACTTTTACTTTCTAAATCATTTTAAGTATCTTTTA
>CAYOVR010000021.1:0-15832 GCA_964407465.1 uncultured Candidatus Saccharibacteria bacterium | reverse complement strand
GCGGGTGCAAAGCGTTTCGATACACCCGCGTCGAGGTGGTGGAATTCCTGACTTGGTGGTTCGCCCAGGACCAAGAGCAAGCCGGCGCCGATTGGCCAAAGGAACTCGCTAAGGAGAAGACGCTTAGGGAGCGCATCAAGCGGGCCGAGGACGAGAAGAGATTGATTGACAAGGGCGTGGTTGAGACCGCCATCGCCGCGGGCATGGCTACATTGTTCTCGGAAATGGAACGCGTCTTCTGTGACCACCTTCCGGCTCGCGCGAAGGGCCTGACGGAGATCGGGATTCGAGACCTCGCCGTCGCCGAGATTGAGCGGATGAAGTTAACGTTAAATGAGAAGTGGGAAGCGAGCCTGGGTGGAGGTGACGAATGAGCGCGGCCGCACCCGTCATCAGGATGATGATCGGTGCCATCCCGCCGCCCCGTGTGACCGATGTTGTCGCGTGGGCGGCGGCGAACGTGAAGCTCCCGGGCTCAGCGCGGTGTGAGCGGTTTGACCCTGAGATTACGCCGTGGACCCGGGAGCCGCTGGCCAGGATAGACGACGGGGTGACGCGGCGCATTGTGTTCGTCAAGCCGGTGCAGGCCGGCGGATCTGTCGTTGGTGAGATCGCGGTGTGCTACTGGATCGCGCAGAAACCCGGGGGAGACATCCAATACAACTGGCAGAACGACGACAACGCCGAGGACAGATACGAGAAGCGCATCGAGAAGATTCTCAAGGCGTGCCCTGCGGTAATGCGCCGGTGGCCGGACAATCCGAACAAGGCAAAGAAGGGTCTTGTGATCTTCGGTCATTGCAATCTGATGGTTCAAGGGGTGTTCACCAAACGGCGCGTCGCCAGTGACTCGGTGAAGTACCAAGTGAACGAAGAGGTTCACGACGAGGAAGGATGGTTGTCCGGTCGTTTGGATCAGGCGTTTGGTCGACTGACCGCGTCGTGGGATTCGCGCGCGCTCGTGATCTCAAACGCTGGGCGAAAGAACTCAGAGCTGCATAAGGCTTTCGCTGCGAGCACGGCGCAGCGTTGGGAGGTCAAGTGCCCTGGGTGCGGAATGTTCCACGTCATGCGTACTCGGTGGGAAGATTCAAAGCCAGAGCTTGGCGGGCTAAGGTATGACTCGGATGCTGCCAGGACAAAGACCGGGTACGACTACAACCTGCTGGCGCCAACGATCCGGTATCAATTCCCGTGTGGTCACACCGTGCCCGACGACATCACGATTCGGCGCGCTTTGAGTTTGTCTGGTCAGTACGGGCCGCCAACCAATCCGGGCGCTCCAATCACAGATCGCGGGTTTACGCTGGAGGCGGTGTCGGTCGATTACATCCCATGGCTGTCGATCATCAAGCAGAAGCATGAAGCGTTGAAGGCGCTCAAGCATGGAGACTCTGAACCGTGGAAAGTCTACCTACGTGAGCGCGAGTGCTTGTTCGCTGACGACTCAGATCGCCCGGTGGTCGGGAAGATCATCTTCTCGTCGGTCGTCAAGGAGCGCGCCGGCCTCGAAGGAAGGATGGCGCGCTATGCCGCAATTGATCGTCAACGTGGTTCGCTTAGATCCGGCGAGGTGCCCCACTGGTGGATGGTCATCCGCGACGTGATGGAGACTGGAGACAGTCGGTTGGTGTTTGAAGGTCAGGTGATGATGGACGAAGACGTTGTGGACATCCTGAAGCGCCACGAGGTTTGCCCGCGTCACGTCGTTGTCGATTCAGGAGACGACACGACGCACGTCTATCAATTCTGCCTTCGGTACGGTTACAACGCGATCAAGGGTGGAAGGGACGCTTTCTTTTCTCACGAGATTGCAGACCCGAAAGGCAAAGGAACAATCAGCGTGAAGCGCATCTATTCACCAGAGCGCCCGCTTCACGCAATGCTTGGAGCTCCGCCAACGTGTGCAGATCCAGGGGACGAACCGCAGTTCTGGCTCTACTCAAAGTCAGGGATTCGCGATCGGCTGCACTGGTTGCGTGGGTCGAAAGAAATCAGGTGGGAAGTTCCGTCTGACGTTTCGGATGACTATCAGGCACACATGGAGGCAGAGGTAATGGAGGAAGACCGAGACTCCCGCGGGTACAGCGTAACGGTTTGGAAGCAGATTAGAGATCGCAACGACCTATTCGTTTGCGAGTGCTACATCGCAATGCTTATGGATATGGCTGGATTGATTGGAACACAGGAAGGCAAGGCATGACTCGACACCGTCAACTTCTCACAATCAAAGACCTGGCGATGGCCCTCGGTATGTCCACGCGCAGCGTTTGGGACAACCAGAAAAACCTCGGGCTCCTTTCAACGAAGGTGCGCCTTAACGCCCGGGTGATTCGGTTCCGGCGCGCTGAGGTTGAGAAACTCGAAGCATTCCGAGGCATTGAGCTCCCTTCGTAAGTCTCCTCAGGTTTCCTCAAGTCGCAGCAACTTGCTTTTTCATTCATTCGCTTTTTCTGTTGGTTGGCTTCTCGGTTAGAGCGTGGCGTCCAGCTCGCTCCACAAGCAGAACATCTTAGAGAACATCGCGTGGGACTCCGAGGATTCCTCGATGTCTCTTACCGCTGGTCTCAAAGCATTTGCCCGGGCGCGCTACAACGAATCGAAAACCGGCCTCGTCATCGTCGCGACAACGGCGAACGGAAAGTCGGTTTCTCGCCAACTTCCTCCCGGGGTTTCCCACGTCGAGGCGTCCGAAATCATCACGGAGCTTCGGCGGCTCTATGAAGAAGTGGTTGCCGCTTTCGTTTCGTCCGGCACGGCGTCGCCGACTGACGCGCAGATCCTCGCTGAGATGCTGTCGCGGTTGTCACCGGTGAAGCACACCGTTGACGACTTTGGAACGTGCGGTGATCTGGCAAGCGCCGGGGAGGTGTTCCCTTGAGCCTCATTGGATCTGTCGGCCGCGAGTTCCTGGCTCACCTGTCAGGACACCACAAGTCCAAGTCCGTTGCCGAGGCGCTGCGCGGCGGTGTTAGAGCGTGGCTCAACTCCCATTACGAGGCCGCGCAATGGAGCAAAGATCGATCGTGGCTCCGCGGTTGGGTTCAGGATGCGAGATTCGATACGACCCAGGCCGACCTCACCGAACTTATCCGCATCGCCCGGAACTTCGAGCGCAACAACCCGATTGCCCAGCGGCTCGCGTGTTTGTGGGAGCAATACACGGTTGGTCCGACAGGGTTCAACATCATCCCGGCGTCATCGGATCCAGCTTGGAACGATGCGGCAAAGCTCGCTTACGACGAGTGGCAGGAGATGGCCGACGTGTCGAGCCGGATGCACCTCGGGTCCATGCAATGCCTGTCGGCTCGGCGGTGGTTTTTCGATGGTCGGGCGCTCATCATCAAGACTCGCGAGGAAAGCGTCATTGAAGGCGGCGAGACCGTCATTCGCCCGCGAGTCCAACTGATTGAGGCACATCGACTGGCAACTCCGAACAAACTCGCGGATCAAGAGGGGAAGACAATCCACAATGGAATCGAGGTCAACCCGCTCACTGGTCGCCCAATTCGGTACTACATCAAGAGCGGGTTCGACGGATCAGAGTTCACGTCTTACGCCGCGGAGATGGTCATTGATGTCTGTGAGCCGGACAGGCCATGGGAGCTTCGACCGGTTCCGGTACTTACGCCTTCTCTTCTGCCGCTTCACGATCTCCGGGACCTCCAGACACTCACAATGAAGGTTGCGAAGAAGGGGGCGTCGATTGCCACCATCTTCAAGACTCGGACTGGAGAGATCCCGAGGGACCAACTTAGGCGCAGCCGGTTGACATCGACTGGCAATCTTTCCGACGGGACCGCAACAACTGAGGAGCGGCTTCGGTTTGTGCGCGAGGCGTTGGGCGGTGAGACGATCGGTCTCTATCCCGACGAGGTGTTGGAGCAGCCGAAGAACGACCGACCCGGATTGGTCGAGATGCAGTATTGGGATTATCTCACGTCACTCGTTTGCGTTGGCGTGTCGATGCCGAAGCTTCTCGTGTTCCCGCATTCGATGCAGGGAACGGTGGCGCGCTTCGACATGGACGCCGCGGCGAGTTACTTCCGATCGAGGTCGTCAGTTCTGCAAACCGCATGGCGCCGGATCTTCCATTATTTCGTCGAGTCCGAATCCCGCATCAACCCCGCGCTTGCCAGGCGTCCTAAGGACTGGCGCAAGGTCATCGTTCGGCCTCCGCGCTCCGTCATTGCCGATGTTGGCAAGAACTCCCAGGCCCGCCTAAACGAGATCGGTGCCGGCGCAACAACGTTCTCAGATCACTACTCAGAGGGTGGCGACGATTGGAAAGAGAAGCTTCGCCAGAAGGCCGAGGAGGCACAGGAGATCATGCGTCTGGCTGACAAGTACGGGATCGATCCGTCGATGATCTCGAACATCACGACTGAGAACTTGGCGCAGCAGTCCATTGAACCTCGCCAGCCAGTACCGGCGGAGAATTGAACCATGAACACATCCTTTGCATCAGGCGCCAAACGCGGTGCCGCTGGCTGGCTCAAAGTCAACGCGCTCAAAGACGACTGTGTTGAAATGCTCATCATCGGGCAGATCGGAAAGTCTTGGTGGGATGACTCTGGAGTTGATGAAAAGGAGTTTCGCGATGCACTCGCTACCATTCCAAAAGGCCGGAAGATCACCGTCGGAATTAACTCCGAAGGCGGATCTGTCCAGGCCGGGCTCGGAATCTACAACGCTCTCGCCGAGAGACGTTCCGATGTTACGTGCCGGATTGACGGTTACGCGGTTTCGATCGCTTCCGTCATCGCCTTGGCTGGCAGCAAGGTTGTCAGTCCGAAGACCAGCATTTGGATGATTCACGACCCTTGGTCTGCTGTCCAAGGGAACGCCGACGAGATGCGCAAGGCCGCTGAGATGCTGGACGCGCACGCTGAGACATTGGTGGCAGCTTACTGCGCGAAGACCGGCAAGACATGCGATGAGGTCCGCGCGGCGATGAAGGCAGAGTCATGGTTTTCTGGAGATCAGGCGCTTGAGTGGGGCTTGGCCGACGAAGTGAATGACACAAAGGCTGATCTCGCCTCAGCCTCATTTGATCCAGCGGCATTCAAGCACCCGCCAGCTTCCCTGGTCTCCATTTGGAATTCCCGCCGAGCCACACAGGCCGGGGGTGGAGTGAACAAACCCGCCGCGACTTCTGCGGCTACTACGGAGGAAACAGTGAACCGCAAAGCAATCCTCGCCCTGCTTGAACAGCACGGCGTCAAGGTAGCCAGCGATGCAACGGACGAGGTGTTGCTGGCGCAGTTGGATGGTCTCGTCAAAAACGGAAAGATCCTGGCTGAACAGCGTGAGGCGCTGACCGCCGACATCACCGAGATTTCTCGGCGTGTCGATTCCCTGATCGCTGAGAACAAGCGGCTTCAGGCTGATCGCGAGAAGGAGACTGTGGCCCGCCACGAACGGCTTGTGGATTCGGCGATTGCCGCGTGGAAGATCGACGCCTCGGAGCGCGCTACTTGGTTGTCGCTCCTGAAGACGGACGAGGCGACGACCGCAAAGGCCCTGGAAAGCCGCAAGGCGGATCCCCCGGGCGCCAGGCCGGCGACGAACATCGCTGTCGAAAGCGACTCGCCGCGTGACATCGGGAAAGCGATCAACCGCGCCCGGGCTCCGATCCAGTCGTGGGTCGGTGGCAACGCGGTTTCCGCCGAAGACCGAGCCATGGCCGCGAAGGAGGTGGAGCGCCTGATTCGATCCCATCGCGACAAGCTCGTCTACGCCGTTTCGACGAACACGATTGATTCGGACCTCCAGCGCAACGTGATCCTTTCGGACATGCTGCGGGCGTTCAAGCGGCGCATCGTCGCCTTGAACATCTTCTCGACGGCCTACAGCAACGTGCCGCTTCAGATCTCCGGCGGCACTGCGAAGGTTGCGGTTCCGTATTACCCGCTCTCGACCACGGCTTCGACCGACTTCGTTGCCGCAAATGGGTACGACACCGAGGTCGACACCAACGACGGCGCGATCGACCTGACTGTCGACAAGCGGAAGTACCAGCGTTTCTCCTACTCGTCTGAGACGTTGCGCCGGCAACCGTACTTCAACGCGTCGCAGCATCTCGTGCTGAAGGCCGAGCAACTGGCAATCGACGTTTGGACCTCGGTTCTCAGCGCCGTAACGCTGGCGAACTTCGGCGCCGCATCGAAGACGCTGGCCGCCGCGGCGTTTGACGTGGAGGACGTGATTGACCTGCGCACGATCGCCAATCAGGCGGACTGGCCGGACTCCGGTCGATCGCTGGTTATCGACTCGGCGTATGAGGGAAACCTCATCAAGACAACCACACCGCTCCTGTCTGTCACTGATGCTGGAACCGACGAGACGTTGCGAGGAGGCATGGTGTCCAGGCTGTTCGGGTTTGGTATCATCCCAAGCCCCAGGGTTCCGACCAACAGCCAAAACCTCGTCGGTTTCATCACGATGCCTTCCGCCATCGTTGCGGCGACTGCGCCGATCGAGCCGGCCCCTGGCGTTCGCAACCTGCTCGTGAGTTACGACCTCGTGATGGACCCTGACACCGGCGTAGGCTTCTCGTACCGCCACGGCGGCAACGACACGCTCGATCGTGATTACCACGTCATCGAGGCGGCTTACGGCTTCGCCAAGGGCGAGGGTGCGGCGTTGAAGCGGATCACCAGCGCGTAATCCATGAGAACCGCAATCACGTTGGCAACGCGTCACGGCTCCAAGGATGTCAGCGTTATCGCGACGCCAGACGTTCCGATCACCGACCAAATGGCCGGTGTCAAGGAACTCGCTGCGTCGCGCGAGAACGCGAAATATTCCGAGGTGAGCCTGTGGACTTCGGATGGTGGATTGGTTCGAAAGCTCAAATTCTCGAAGCCTGCCGCCAAGCCGAAGCCTGAAGATCCGGCGAAGCCGTGATGCGCTGAACGCAACTGCAACTCAACCAAGAAAGACCCAAGAAATGAAACGCTTCATCAAAGCAATCTCGCTGGTGCTCGGCTTCGTTGCCGCTGCATTCAGTTCCGTAGGCCAGTCCTACGTTCAAGAAAACATCGCCTCCGTGCTGCCGTCGACCTACAGCGTTGCGGCGGCTACCACCAACACCACCATTGCGTCGTCGAACGTCATCGCCGCAGTTACGCGGTCGAGATACGTTACGCTTCAGCCGATCTTCAAACTCACCGGGTCCGGCACGACTGCCGTTGTCCTCGTGTTTGATGAATCGACCGACGGCTCAACCTGGGAGAGCGCCGCGCACACGGTAAGCGTAACGGCTGCCGGAACGACCGAGGTCACGGCTGTTCAGAATGTTCAGCTTGAAGGAATTGGATTCCTCAGGCTCGGAGCAATCCGAAATCCGAACGCCGAAGCGGTCACGAATCTGTCGGTCAAGATCAGCTACAAGACAGGGCTGTAAGGCCGACCGCTACCACGCCCGCCCTGGTGTTTCATGTCCGCCGGGGCGGGCCAACTTAGAAGGCTGATTCCATGGCAACCATCGCCGACACCATTCTGACTTCCAGGCAGGCACCGCACGCTTATCAGCCGATCGTTTTCACGCGCACGTCTGGCGCTTCTGCGGTGTCTTCTGGCGTCTATTCCGGATCCAAGGAAACTGTCACGACAGGATCAGACGGAGCGTTTTCTATCACGCTCGCGACCGGAACCTATGACGTGAACTGGCGGGTTCAAGGGCAGTGGAACCGACTTCAAATCACGGTTCCTGTTGGTGACGGAACATTCGCATTCGATGACTTAGCCGACGACGGAGGAACGGTGTACCCTGATCTCAAGGTTCAGTGGTTCACCACGGTTGACGACATGCTTGTTGAGCCTTCTGACGTTTGGACGAACGGGCGTGTTCGAAACACCTACGGGACAAACGCAATCTCAGGTTGGGAGTTGGTTCCGAAGGGGTCCGATCCAGCGGAAGGACTCGCCGACAACGGCGACAGCATCCGCGAGACAACGGATGGGTTAGCTTTCGCAATTCGAGTTTGGACAGCCGGTTGAGATTCCATGAAATCGAACACTGAAAACTTCCGGCTCAAAGTATTGCTGGGGCTGCTCGGGCTTGTCTCGATCGCTGCAACGACGGTGACCGTGATGCCGCAGGCTACAGTGGTCGATACGATCGCTGATGCCGTGGCGATGGACCGCCGCGCTTGGTCGTCCGGAGGTCGTGGCTACGTGCTTGTTGAGCGGTTCGCGTCGAATCGAACTGCGTGGGCTGAGTCGCGTAGGCTCTACTACGTTGCAGGGTCAACGCTTCCGACGAACGGGGTCTACAGCAACGTAGTCTTTGCGACCCCAGGCGGGAGGCTCGTGTTTCGTGACGCCTTTTCGGCCAACGAGTTTCTCCCGGAGTGGTGGGGCGGCGAGCAGAGCCCAACACTGATCGGATACACCAACCGCCTTACATGGCAGGCAATCTCCGTTGATTCTAGGGCAGCGATCCAATCCGCGATTGATTGGGCGGAGTTCCGGGGTGGCGGAGTTGTGAAGCTTGGCCCAGGCGAGTGGCGCTCCGGTGATACAAACCAGTGGACGCTCTATCCAAAGCCGCTCGTTTCAATAAAAGGATCAGGAGTCCCGACATCGGACGACAGCTACGAAGGGACGTTCAGCTCTACGAATCAACAGAGGCAGTCTCATGCCACGATGATTCATTTCTCTGGAGGGACGACCGACGATGGAACGGGAAATGGAAGTGGTGGTCCGTGCATCTCGTTCCTTGGTACGACATACTACACGAATCGATACTATCAGGCTTTCACTGACGCGGTTGGGGAGTGGGTTGGTTATTACCGTGGCGGCAATTCAATTTCGGACTTGGGACTAAATGGCCCTTGGAAATGGGCGTGGAACGGCACCAACCCTGCGGCCTCAACAATCCACATCGATCAGGTCGCAGGAATCACGCTGCAAAACGTCTTTATCGGCCCGTCCGCAGGCCCCGGCGTTTACGTTCGCGGTGGCTTCGGGTTGCGGATCTACGACTCCTACATCGCCAATTCGTTGGCCGGCGGCATCGTCGTCGTGGACACCAGCGACATCAAAATCTTCCGCACTTCCATTCCTGTCGCATCCGGAGCGGCGATTTCATTCACCGGCGAGCTCCGCACCAACGGTACCTACGCCGCCTCGGCGAACACGCACGAGATCAACGGCGTTGCCGTTTGGAACGGTAAGGAAGAGCTCGTGGGCTGGGTGGGCACATCGCAGGTGACCACGAACTGGACGACCCTCGAAAGCTCCGGCGTGCGGCGCTCCGGTTGGAGCGCTGACGCATCCACAGATCTCATTGGCGTTCCGACGCGCATTGGATCCGATACGGGTCTTCCGGTGATGTTCCGCGGCACCGGATTGCCTGGTGGAGTCAACACCAACTCGATCTACTACGTCCGCTGGGGGAGCAAGGCAGCGACCAACTTCTATGTGTGCCTCACCTCCGGCCGCGCACTCAACGGTGGCGCGGTTGTGGACATCACGTCCAGCGGAGGGACGAACTGGTGGATGGAGGCTCCTTCGGCGAACATTTATGCGAGCGACTCCCAAGAGATCCACATCCAGGGCGCCCGCATGGATCAATCGTGGGGCACTCTTGTTCACCTGCGCCGGACGCCTCGGTTCATCATCAATGGCGTGAATGGGTTTGAACTCGGGCTTAACCAGACTGAGGCCAGACAGAGCCGCAAGCAGACTTGGTTTGACCCGAACATCGTCGCCATCA
The DNA here is from genome assembly GCA_964407465.1 of uncultured Candidatus Saccharibacteria bacterium. GTDB lineage: Bacteria > Patescibacteriota > Doudnabacteria > UBA920 > UBA920 > JADZEH01. Next base: position 6,108 of record CAYOVR010000021.1, on the reverse strand, counting down.
GGTTGGAGGACTGCAACGGAGGTGTGATAAACGGGAACCTCATCAGCGGATCGAAGGGCAACTCGAGTCTTTCCACTCCGTGGATCCACTCTGCAATTGGCGTGCATGCCGTCCGCACCTACGACACGACGATCTCCGGAAACACGTTTGATCGCCTCAACACCGCGATCCTTATCGACGCGGAATCTGCAAACATCGAGACCAGTGGCAATGCTTTGAAGGGCTGGGTCTCCCGACAGGTGGACAGCGGTTCCACGTACGGCATCGCGCCGCACACGCCTTACTTCGACGGGCGCACGAATTCACAAATCGTCGCGCCGATTGCCACCGCGTTCACGAACGTCTCCGGCGATTTCGCCGTGGCCTTTCGCGCGCGGGTGCCTTCGATGCTCACGAATGGATTCGCGAACGGTCGCCACTCGCCGTTGGTGAATCTCAGCTCCGTCACGAATACGACAGGGGACGGCGCTCTCGTCCCATACGCCGCGCAGGTTTCTTGGTGGCGGTCGTCACTCGATAACTCGATGAACGTCGTTGGAACCCTTTGCGGATCAAACTTTGTGCCGAGCAACCCGTCTTCCGAGGCGTTTCGGTTTGGCGCAGGCGTGACGCCGTTTATGGGTAAGGATGTGGAGGTGTTGGTCCAAAGGCAGACCAACTGGATGCAGATCTATGTGGAGGGCATCCGTGTGGCCAATGTGGCCATCACCACGACTTCCGGCACCGGGTCGCTCTACGCCCCATACCTCCTCATTGGTCAAGTAGCGGACGCGTCTCAATACAGTCACCCCCAGGCGCCGATTTACGGCGTGGCCTACCACGTCGGAAAATCGTTCAGCACCGAGGAAATCAATCAAGGCATGCCGTGGGGTCGAAAGGGAGGAACCAACGCCGCGCTGCTTTGGGACTTCTCCGGTGCATCGCTTGCTTCCGGTGTGATGGATCTGAGCGGCAATGGATCGCATGGCGTTGTGCAGCAGATCGGCTCCGTGGCCCCGGAGTTCGGAACATCAGATGATTTCACGTTCAGCGCAGGTGCAAACATGACCATCACCAGAACCGGAAAAAAGTCTTGGACGTTCGCAAGTTCTGGAGGAGGAGGTGGATTGTCCGATGGTGACAAAGGCGACATTACAGTTTCCGGATCTGGCTCAACGTTGACGATCGACGCCGACGCGGTGGCGCTTGGGACCGATACCACCGGCAACTATCTGGCAGGATTGTCCGGAGCGTCTGGGCGCGTCACGGTGACTGGTTCTGGATCCGAGGGTGCAACTCCTACCGTTGACCTCGCAACCAGTGGAGTTTTCGCTGGAAGCTACACAGCCGCGAATATAACGGTTGACGCATACGGGCGCATCACGACAGCGGCGAATGGGTCCGGTGGGTCAGGAATCACGACCAACGGCGGAGCCCCAGGTTATCCGATCGTTCTAGACTCGGCGTTATCGCCTGTTCCGACGAATTCGTTGACGGTGTCTAACCTAACTGTCGACGTTCTGACGCTCACGAGCCCTATCAGTCTATCATCTCTGACCAACTTGGTTCTCTCAGAAGCTGAAGCGGCTGCGGCTTATCAGCCGTTGGATTCCGATCTGACAGATCTTTCTGACGGATCGCTTACTGGATCCAAGGTCGGCACCGGGATTGACGCGGCTAACGTTACCACTGGCACTCTCGACAATGCCCGCCTTGACGCTGATTTGCAGGACCTCGCTGACGGGACTTTGAGCGGGTCTAAAGTCGGAACAGGCATCGACGGCGCAAACATCACAAGTGGAACTACCGGAACTGGAAACCTTGTCCGCGAGTCTGCTGCTGGTGGTGCGTTCGCTTGGGACATCGATTCAACATACGTTCTGACGAACACGGACACCACTATTTATCCGGTCTACACCAATAGTGTTCCTGATGGAGTGTCGAGGTTTTACGAGCTTCAAGTAGCTCAATCCGGAGCAACGAACGGTGGGTCTTGGAAGTTGTTTGCGCGGATTGCCAACCGTAGTGGTACAGCTTCGGAGACAAACTGGATAGATAGCGGCGGAGCGATGGACACAAACGCTCTGGCTTACTTGACCAACAGCGGAACTAACCTGCTTGTTATGGCTCGTGGTCCGCTTTATCAACCGCAGAATGGAAGGATTCGAGGAAACTATCTGCAAGTAACAAACGCAGGCGCATACGCAGGCGGAGGCGGTGGAAGCCTGGACACGAACGGGCTTCTTCTCGTCTGGAAGCTAAACGAGCCTAACGGATCGGACACGAGGGTTTCATCAGATGCTTACGCCCTGTCGTTGACTCCAACAAACGATCCGCCTGCGACAACAGGGATCGAAAGCAACGCGGTTAGATTTGTGCGGGCCAACAGCCCTAGGCTTGGAATGAACACAACCAATTTAGTGGAGGTAAATCCAACGTTGAACTTTTCAATTGGCACGTGGGTAAAGCTGCTGTCTCTTCCAACTTCTGGCCAGAACTACGGACTTGTCTCGAAGTCAAACCCTGGAGTTAACAACAACATCGAATATGCTCTCGGGCTCGAATACAACGCTTCTGGAGCTTCAGCGTACTTTTTAACAGGCACAAACAATTCCGGGTCAGCGGCAGGAGCTGGCAACAACCGAGTTACTTCAACGAATTACATTACGACAACCAATGTGTGGTACTTCATTGCTGGCGGTCGTGATGCTGCGAATTCTAACACCTGGGTGTCTGTAAACGGTGCCACGAAGGAAAATATAGCGTCAGCTTCTGGTCCGGCGGCAACCGCAACCCAGTTTCGACTTGGAGTGTATGGCGCAAGTACACACTTCCTTTGGGGAGATCTTGATATGGTCACTTTCTGGCGCACCAATCTGACGATGACGCAGATCGGATACCTCACAAACAACCCGCCTCCTACGCTTCCGTGATAAGGCTTGCTCTGACATTCATTCTGATGCTGTCGTTTCGAACATTCGGGGCGGCATGGTATCTCGACAGTGCTGCCGTTGGATCGAACAACGGCACGAACTGGGCGAATGCGTGGCAGAATCCGACCAACGTAGTCTGGGGCGCGTCTGGAGTGAAGGCCGGTGATACTATGTATGTGTCCGGCGGATCGTCGCTAAAGCAGTATAGCGACAACATCGTGTTCGCGGCGAGTGGGTCAAACGGTGCGCCAATCACACTCCAGATCAGCCGAGATTCCGGGCACAACGGGGTGGCTTGGTTTCCTGCGATCAACATCAATACGCGCACATGGATAGTTGTCGACGGCGAGCGATCGACCGGGTTTGTGCCGTACACCAATACCTGGCTGCTGGTCAGCAACCAGCCGAATATGGGAATCCTGGCGAGCAGGACTAACGGGCCTGGCATCTATGTCGAGGGCGCAGGCGGTGCGAATAATCGCATCAGGTGGACAGAAGTTGGCCCGATCGGTACTACAAATGACATCGGCACCTGCGATGGACTGAAGCTAAACAACCTCGACGTGCTGACAAACTTCGTCGTCGAGTATTGCTATTTTCACCACATCCAAGACGACGGCATCAACCACAACAGCACGGCAACTCAGCCGACGACCTGGGACGCAATTCAAATACGATACACCGCCATACATTACGTTGGAGACGATGCCATTCAATCGACGTGCGCCGGGTGGACTTACTACCACTATGATTCTAGATGGCACTGGTACCCGTTATACAACGGTCACCCTGATAAGATCCAATTCTCTGGGCAGGCGAACAAATACTTGAAAGTCGTCAACTGTGTTCTCGGGAATTCTGGCAACTCACTTATCATCGGCGAACACCTGATAGCGGACAATGGAGTCATCGGACCAATACTCATCGCAGGAAACATCCTTGCGAACACGCGTGAATCCGAGACGAATTGGTATCAAATCCAGGCTTACGGTGCCACGTTCGACGCATGGCGAGAGAATACGGCTGTGTCTGCAACGAACGGCACTTTTACCAATTTCTTCTTCCTGAACAACACGGTCTACTGGCAGCGCAATACGCCGTTCAAGATGGGCCGGGCCGCTCCAGATGGAGCAACCCGGAGCGTGTGGGACCTGCGAGTGAAGGATTCTCGCTTCCAGAATAACCTCTTTCTTGACTGCAAGTACAACAGCCCAGGAGATGTCTATTCCGCGGTATCGATCAATGGTGACGGAGACGACATCGGCGGAACCAACGGTGTCTATTACTCAACAAACGATTACGTCGTCTCGCACAACGTGGTTAACGGCGTCAACCAGACGATGACTTACCATGGAGTCCAGGGAAGCAATGCCACCGTCCACGGCAACAATAACTCTGCATCGCGTCCGCTGATCGAGACAAATAACTACACGTTTGTTTTGGACGCGACTGACACTGTCGCAAAAGACGCAGGCATCTCTCTTGTTGCGCTGACAAACCAGTTCCCAGAACTCATGCGAGACATCGCAGGGAACGTGCGTGGCACCGGGGCGGGATGGGATATTGGCGCAATGGAGTATTCGTCCGGCCTCATCACTAACGGCCTTATTGTCCGCATCACGTTCGACACGCCTCCATCGAATTCTGCGGCTGGATATGAGGACACGAGCGGGTTCGGTCACCATGCCCTCGCGTTTGGGTTCGGCGATCACCAATCGGTTTCAAATCGCACGCCTCAACCAACGAACTGGGTGCATCCTGTTCGCGGTACTACTGAGAGCGGAATTGTTTTTACAAGATACCCAGATGATGGTTGGGATGAGTACGATGCAAGCGGGGATTATTTGGCCATCACGAACAGACTAAATAACAACCTGTGGTCGATGCCGCAGGCGACGTTTACTTGGTGGGGAAGGTGGATGGCCAATCCAACGAACACTTCTGGAGCATCAAACTACAACGCAACAGCTAATCGGACATGGATCTGCGGTGGCTACGGTTACCCTGGAGCGTGGAAGATCGGTGTTGAGGGAGACAGGTTCACGACGTTTCAGGTTTACACCAACACATCTGCCAACAGCGACGTTTACACGCGGTTTGGTGACGCGATCAACGGATCAACTGTGCCTTATGGCAATTCTACAAACTGGCATTTCTATTCGATGACATGGTCGAACGGATACACCATGACATGGTCAAATGGCGTGCCGTTCAGGACAAATCAACTATACGATGGGTCGATAGGCGGAGGTGCATTCCTTACCAATCTGACGGTTCGTGGGCCTGCTGGAACATTGGCTGGGTTCTTCGGCATTGGCGTTGATAACCACAACGGGAAGCCGTGGCTCATCGTCCCGGGCGGTTCTGGGCTCGGCGATGACGGCGACGGCTCTACGTTTGAGATGGACGGAGGCAAGCAACTCCCGAATCACGGATGGGCCGGGTGGGCGTCGATGGACGACCTGCGAGTCTACAACCGGGTCCTTTCTGGTGAGGAGATTTTGCAGATTTACAACGGAGACGAGTCCGGTGGATCTCCTGGAGGTGGCGGCGGAGGCGGAGGTGAAGAAGGTGGCGGAAGCGAAAGCTCATCCGGAAAACCAAGCATTCAGGCTGTGAATGCAATCATTGGAAGGATAACCGGACCATGAACCGAATCATCATTGAAACACTGGTGCGAAACGGTGGTCGAATATTCGGCGCGTATCTCGCCACGAAAGGCGTCGCAACCGGATCTGACTTTGAAACTTTCATCGGCGCACTCGTCGTCATAGCCGGCGAGGCTTGGTCGTTCTGGGAAAAGCGCCACGCGATCAATGGCACACAACCACCCAAAACCACCCAACCACCGGAGGCGCCGCCGGCCTAAACTCCAAGAGATGAAGCTCTCTTTTCGCTCAATAGCCATGATTGGAGGAACCGCAACCGCTCTGCTGGCAATCGGCGCTTTGTTCTTCAAGGCAAGCGTTCAGATCCAGCTTCCTGCGCGTGTAGACAAGCTGGAAGCGACGCAAGTCGAGATGGCAAAGCGCATCGACTCAATGTCATTCGACGTTCAGCGCATGCGGATGAGCCAGGAGGAAAGCGACCGCAGGCAAGCTGACTGGCAGCAGCGCATGTCAACAGTCATGAGCGAGCTTTCAGGTTCAATGCGTAGCCTGCGCGACTCTGTTGAGGTGCAGGCGCGCGAGAGCAT
>CAYOVR010000020.1:0-16713 GCA_964407465.1 uncultured Candidatus Saccharibacteria bacterium | reverse complement strand
GGTGCCAAAGGAGCGCGAGATTTCGCTAGTGAACGGTCGGGGTAAATGGTGAATGGTGACGACTCCACGGTGAATGGTGTCCTGTCCCAGGCTGCCATCGGCCGCGCCATGAACCTGAGCCCGGCGGCGATGACGAAGCTGAAGAAGCAGGGCATGCCGGGGCACTCCGTCGAGGCCGCGGTGGCCTGGCGCACGGCCCGGCAGAACATCGCGCAAAGGAAGGCCATACCGGCGCCGGTGCTCGAGCTGGTGCAGCCAAAGGCCGCGCCACGGCAGGAACCCGCACCGCACACCAACGACGAGAGCCAGGATCAGGCCCGCACCCGGCGCGAGATCGCCGAGGCGAACCTGGCCGAGCTGAAGCTGGCCGAGCTGCGCGGCGACCTGGTGCGCGCGTCTGCTGTGCGTGCCGCTGCTGCCAAGAGGTACGCTGGTTTGCGCGACTCTCTGCTCCAGCTGCCGGCTCGCGTTGTTCCATTGCTGGTGGCCAGCCAAGACGCCTCGAGCATGGACAAGATATTGCGCGTCGAGATTGTGGCCGCGCTCGAACAACTGACGAGTCGCGCTGAATGATCGAAGTCCTAGACGCCGACGATCTTGAATATGTCGCGATGCGCGAGTTCCTCGCGCCTCCGCCGATCATCAGCGTTTCAGAGTGGTCAGAACGACACCGCGTTTTATCGGCCAAGGACAGCAGCGAACCTGGCCACTACAGGGTTGCGAGGACTCCATACGCCAGGGAACCACAAGACTGCCTGTCTTTTCAGTCAAACGTCGAGGAAGTCGTTTTAGTGTGGGGATCGCAGACATCCAAGACCACCATTGGACTGAACTGGATCGGCTACACCATCGACGTGAATCCAGGTCCGATGATGGTGGTGTGGCCGACGATCAGCGTAGCGAAGCGCAACAGCCGCCAGCGGTTGACGTCGATGATCGAAAGCAGCCCAACGCTGACCAATCGCGTGGCCGAGCGCAAGAGCCGCGACGAGGCCAATACCATGACGCTGAAGGACTTCAGCGGCGGCGTGCTTGCCATTGTCGGAGCGAATAGCGGATCCGACCTTTCGTCCATGCCGATGCGCGACGTATTCATGGATGAGGTTGACCGCTTTCCTTTGGACATCCCAGGCGAGGGGTCTCCAATGCAACTAGCTACCGCCAGGCAGTCGACATTCGCCAACCGCAAGCGATTGATTACCAGCACGCCAACAACAAAGGACTTTTCTGCGATCGAGGCGGCTTTTCTCAAGAGCGACCGCTGCCGCTACCACGTACCCTGCCCGCACTGCGGCGAGCAGCAGCCGCTGGTGTGGGGCGCCGACACCGAGCACGGCGTCAAGTGGGACAAGGACCACGAAGGCCGTGCCATCCCCGGCAGCGTGCGCTACGTGTGCCGGCAGGGCTGCGAGATCCGCGAGCACCACAAGCCCACCATGCTGGCCGGCGGCGCCTGGGTGCCTGAAGCGCCCGGCGCCCAGGCCGGCCGCGTGCGCGGCTTCCACCTCAGCAGTCTCTACAGTCCGCTCGGCTGGCTGAGTTGGTCCACGCTGGTGGAAGAGTGGCAGCGCGCCCGCGACGCCACCCGCGGCGGCGACCACAGCCTGCTGCGCGTGTTCGTCAACACCCGCCTGGCCGAGACCTTCGAGGAGCAGGGCGACAAGGCCGACGAGCACGCCCTGCGCCGGCGCGCGGCAGACATCCCGCTGCGCCAGGTGCACTGGGGCCTGTACGTGCTGACCATGGGCGTCGACGTGCAGGGTGATCGCCTGGAGGCGTACCTGTGGGCCTGGGGCCGTGGCATGGAGCGCCAGCTCGTCGACCGCGCCATCTTCTACGGCGACCCGGCGCTGCCTGAGAGCGAGGCCGGCAGCCCGTGGGCCGCGCTCACGGAGTACCGCCGCACGCCGGTGCTGCACGCCAGCGGTCGCCCGGTGCCCATCCTGGCCAGCGCGGTGGACACCGGCGGCCACCACACCCAGGCCGTCTATGCCTACGTGCGGGCGCACCAGCACACCCAGGTGCTGGCCATCAAGGGCAGCAGCCTCAGCGGCAAGGCCGTGCTTGGCAAGCCCACCGAGCAGGACGTGAACTGGCGCGGCCAGAAAATGCGCAAGGGCGTGAAGCTGTGGCCCATCGGCACCGACACGGCCAAGGCCGAGATCTACGGCAGGCTGCGCAACGCAGAGCCGGGCCCGGGCTACGTGCATTTCAGCCGGCAAACGCCGGCCGAGGTTTTCGAGCAGCTCACCAGCGAGCGCCTGGTCACGCGCTACGTGAAAGGACACCCGCGCCTGGAGTGGGTGAAGCCAGCCGGCCGCCGCAACGAGGCCCTGGACTGCGCGGTGTACGCCCTGGCCGCGGCGCACTACCTGCACATGGACCGCTGGCGCGAAGGTGACTGGTCCAAGTGGGAAAGCCGCGTGCAGACGCGCGACCTCTTCGACGCGCCGGCAGAGCCGGCCCCTAGCACGCCGCCTCCAGCGAAACAACCAGAGCGGGTTTCTTCGCCTGGAAACCCGCAAATAGGCCGCCGCCGCGGCACCCTCAACAGCAAAGGACGGACATGACCAAGCGCCAGCCTTCAAGGTTCACCCGCCTGATCGCCGCCGGCGCCGCACGGCTGGGCGTCGACCCGCAGCAGGCCGTGGTGGTGTACGAGACGCTGCTGTGCGAGCTGTACGGCGGCGAGACGGTGCGCTTCTGCGCCGCCATGACGCCGCCCAGCACCCAACTGGCGCGGCGGCGGCGGATTCTCAATGCGCTGCAGACCGGCGAGCCGGCGTGCTCGATTGCGCAGCGCGAGCGCGTGAGTGCGCAGTGGGTGCGGCGCTTGCGTCGAAACACCGCTACGCCGTAGCATTGCGACTGCGGTAGTGTCTCTGCCGGCGAAACTGATAGACCCTTAAAAGTTTCGCGTCGATCCGCCACGATCCCGGGCAATGCTGCCCAGAATCGTCGCAGGCGACACCCTCACTCACACGGTCACGCTGACCGACTACCCGGCCTCTGCAGGCTGGGTCTTGTCGTTCAGGCTGGCGCCGCGCGGGCCTGGGGCTGCGGCCACATTCAACGCCGCCGCCGATGGTGACGACCACGTCGTCACGGTGGCCGCGTCGACCACGGCCTCCTGGGCGCCGGGCGACTACACCGCCGCGGCGTGGGTCACGCTGGCCACCGAGCGCTACAGCGTGGCCAGCGAATCCGGCCAGGTGCGGATCTGGCCCAACCCGGCCACCATAGGCGCCGGCGCCGACACGCGCAGCCAGGCCGAGAAGGCGCTGGACGACGCGCGCGCCGCCTTCGCCGCCTGGTCGCCCACCACGCGCAGCTACGTCATCGGCGGCCGGCAGATGCAGTTCAACTCGCCGTCCGAGATCGTGACGGTGATCGACCATTGGAGCCGCGAAGTGCAGCGCGAACAGCGCGCCGCTGGCATCGCGGCCGGCCTTGGCAGCACCAAGGGCAAGGTCTACGTGAGGATGGGCCGGGCATGAAGCTGGCCGACATCCGCCGCCGCCTGGCGAACTGGATCGCGCCAGCCAAGGGGCGCGGCCAGCGCCTGTACGGCGGCGCGCGGCACACGCGCACCACGCTGGGCTTCGGCGGCAGCGCCGGCAGTGCCGACGCTGAGCTGAGCAGCAGCCTGACCACGCTTCGTTCGCGCTCGCGCCAGATGGTGCGAGACAACGCCTACGCCAAGCGCGCGAAGGCCATCATCGTGAACAACATCGTGGGCAGCGGCGTTGGCATGCAGGCCCAGGTGCGCACCACGCGCGACGACCTCGCCAAGGGCGTGAACGACGCCATCGAATGGGCCTGGCTGGAATGGATGGCCGCCGACAGCAGCCACACCGGCGGCACGCTGCACTTCCACGACCTCGAGCGAGCCGCCATGGGCGAGGTGTTCGAGGCCGGCGAGGCCCTCATCCGCGTGCACCTGCGCCCGTTCGGTGGCTCGGCCGTGCCGCTGGCGCTGGAGCTGATCGAAGCCGAGCGCCTGGCTACCGACCACCACGAACTGATGGGCGTAGGCATCGGCAACGAGGTGCGCATGGGCGTGGAGGTGGACCGATACCAGCGCCCGGTGGCCTACTGGCTGCGGCAGCGCCACGGCGGAGACATCCGCGTGCGCATGGACAGCATGACCGACCGCGTTGAGCGCGTGCCGGCCGACGAGATCTTTCACCTGAAGCTCACCACGCGCTGGCCGCAGACGCGCGGCGAGCCGTGGCTGCACACCGTGCTGCGCAAGCTCGACGACATGGGCGAATACACCCAGCACGAGGTGACGGCCGCGCGGGCTTCGGCGGCCTACTTCGCCACCATCGAGACGCCCGAGGCGCAGAGCCCTCTGCCCACCGACGAAGGCGCCGACGGCAAGGCGGTGATGGACATCGAGCCGCTGATGATCCAGGAGCTGGCGCCTGGTGAAAAGCTCAGCTACCACGCGCCGAACCGCCCCAACAGCGCGCTGGAGGGCTTCATGCGCGCCATGCTGCGCGAGGTGGCCGCCGGCACCGGTACCAGCTACGAAAGCCTCAGCCGCGACTACAGCCAGAGCAACTACAGCAGCAGCCGCCTGGCTCTGCTCGACGACCGCGACCTCTACAAGAGCATGCAGCAGTGGTGGCTGCGCAGTTTCAGGCAGCCGCTGCACAAGATGTGGCTGCAGCAGGCCGTGCTGGCCAGGGCCATCACTGCCATACCGCTGGAAGCCTACGCCGTGGCGCCGCAGCGCTATGAGGCGGTGCTGTTCAAGGTGCGCGGCTGGTCGTGGGTGGACCCGACCAAGGAAGTCAACGCCTACAAGGAGGCCATCAAGGCCGGGCTGACCACGCTCACCGACGTGATCGCGCAAACCGCCGACGGACGCGACATCGAGGACGTGATCGCCACGCGCCAGCGCGAGCTGCAGATGCTGGCCGACGCCGGCATCCTGACCGACACCGAGGTGCTGCCCCAGCCCGAGCCGGTGGCGCCGCCGCCGGCTGATCCTGAGCCAGAGCCTGAAGACGACGACGACGAAGGCGCCGCCGCCGACCAGGCGCAACGCATCAAGAGGGTTGCATGACCGAAGAAATCAAGTGCGGCCGTCTGGCCCGCGACATGAGCGCCGCGCAGATCCAGGTGCGGCGCGCCGACGACAAGCGCGTCACGCTCAGCTTCCCGGCCAGCAGCGAAAGCCCGGTTGAGCGCTGGTTCGGCACCGAGGTGCTGAGCCACGACGCGAAGGCGATTCGCATGGATCGCCTGCAGGGCGGCGCCGCGCCGCTGCTCTTTAATCACGACTGGAGCGATCCGGTCGGAATGATCGACGGCGCCCGCATCGAAGGCGGCCGGCTGTACGTGGACGCCACCATGTTCAGCACCGCCCGCGCCACCGAGGTGGCGACGATGGTCGAGCAGGGCCTGCGCAATGTCTCCATCGGCTACGAAATCGAAGAGCTGACCGAAGACAGCAAGCGCGGCGTTTTCACCGCCACGCGCTGGGCGCCGCTCGAAGTGTCGGTTGTAACGATCCCTGCCGACAGCAGCGTTGGCATTGGCCGCGCGGCCGACGAATCCGAAATGAAGGCCGTGCGCATGGTGCGCCCGGCCGCCGATCCCGCAGCGAATGCTGCACAACCTGGAGTGCCAACCATGGCCGACAACCAAGCCGCCGCGGGAACCGTGGCCGATCCCTCGATCCGCGTGACCGAGGACCACAGCAACCGCCAGACGCCGCTGCAGATGGAGCAGAGCCGCAAGGCCGGCATCCGCAACCTGTGCGCGGCCAACAAGCTGGACGAGCGCTACGCCGCCCACTGGATCGACACCGGGGCCGACTTCGAACAGGTCAGCAAGGAGTTGGTGGACCTGCTGGCCGAGCGTGGCCGCAACAACCCGCAGGCGGTGACGCGGCTGGACATGAGCGCCACCGAAACGCGCAAGTACAGCCTCATGCGCGCCATCCGCGCCGCCACCTCGAAGGACTGGTCGAAGGCCGGACTCGAGCTGGAGGCGAACAAGGAGATCGTGAAGCGGATGAACCGGCTGCCGAAGAGCGACACCAGCTTCTTCGTGCCGCTCGACGTGATGATGCGCGACCGCATGCCCAGCAGGCAGATGACGCGCGATTGGGACGTTGCCGGCACCAACGGATCGAACTACCTGGTCAGCACCGACAACCAGCCTGGCAACTTCATCGAGCTGCTGCGCAACACCAGCGTCGGCCTGCAGATGGGCGTGCGCCGGCTCTCGGGCCTGGTGGGCAACGTCACCATTCCGAAGATGACGGCGGGCACCACGGCCTACTGGCTGGCTGACGAGACCACGCAGATCACGGAAGCCAACCCCACGCTGGGCCAGGTCAGCCTGACGCCCAAGAACGTGGCGGCGCTCACCGAGCTGAGCCACCTGCTCATGCAGCAGTCTTCGCCGGATGCAGAGCAGCTGATCATGGACAGCATCGCGCGTGACATCGGCCTCGCGGTAGACGTGGGCATCATCCGCGGTTCAGGCAACAGCGGCCAGCCGCTGGGCATCGTGGGCACGGGCAGCATCGGCGCCTTCACGGGCACCAGCCTGGCCGCCGCCGGCCTGCTGGATGCGCAGGCCGACGTGGCCACCGCGAACGCCATCAATGGCTCTTGCGGCTACGTCACCACGCCTGCCGTGGCTGCCCTGCTGATGGCTCGCCCGGAACTGCCGTCAACCGGCACGACCCGCATGTGGACGGGCAACATCCAGCGCGGCGGCATCCTGGGCTTCCCGGCGATGTCCAGCGCGCAGATGTCCACGGCGACCATGCTGTTCGGTGCGTGGGACACGGTCATCCTGGCAGAGTGGGGCGTCCTCGAGCTGATGGTCAACCCGTTCAGCGACTTCACCCGCGGCCTCACCGCTGTTCGCGGCTGGTACACCTGCGACGTGGCACTGCGCTACCCGGGCGCGTTCACGTACAGCTCGAGCATCACCTGATAGGTGGCCGCCGTGAAAGTCAACGTCACGCGCGCCTTCCTGCTGGCAGGCAAGCGGCAAGAAGTCGGCACCTCTGTCGAGGTGTCCGACAGCGTCGGCCGCGAGCTTGTCGCATCTGGCAAGGCCGAACGAGACAAGGCAGCGCCTCCGGCCCCGCCGGGGCCTCTCACCGCAGAAACATCGGCCGCGCTCGTCAAGGGCAAGGCGAAGGAGCAATCCAATGCTGGGCAATGAAGCGCGCGCCTGTTCCGCCGTGCAGGCGCTGAATACCGCCAGTCTTTCGGCCGGCGCCAATAACGGCACTTGGCTCGCCGTGAGCGATTACGAAGGCGACCTGCTTTTCGTGATCTCGCAAGGTGCAACCACTGGCAACGTGGTCGTCAAGGTCACGGACGCGACTGACGGCAGCGGCACCGGAGCTGCAGACGTGACTGGCGCCACCACGGCGGCGCTGAGCACGGCGAACACGTCAGCCAAGCTCATCGTCCCGGCCAGCAAGTGCCGAAGCCACGTGCGTGTCATCGCCACGGTGACAACGGGGCCGGTGGTGGTGGGCGTCACTTTGGTCGCCCGGCCGAAGACAACCGCCTGACGCCATGGCCTTCGTCGAGTCCTTCACGCCCATGTTCGCCGACTTCGGCACCGCCGGATTCCTGGCCGGCGGTGGCGTGACCGGCATCATGGACGTGGAGACGTTCGAGGAAGGCCCCGGCGCGCTTACCCAGCGTCTGAGCTATCTGCTTCAGCCAGGCCACGGTCTCACGCCGGCTGCCGGGCAGTCGCTGGTGGTGGGCGCCACCACCTACACCGTGCGCCAGGTGATCATGGAGCCGCCAGACGGTGCCATGCTGCGCCTGGTGCTGGCCAGGGCCTGACCATGCCGCTGGCCGCCGCCACCGTGATCGACGCCCTGGCCGCGCGCGTCGCCGGCCAGGCCGGCATCGCCGCGGCCAGCATCAAGACCACGCGCTGGTGGCCCTGGGCCGAGTCAGACCTGCCGGCCTGCCGCGTGTACGCCACCGGCGAAGACTGCGAGCTGGTCACGGTGGGCTCGCCCATCAACCAGCACACGCTGCAGGTGGCCGCGCAGTACACATGCCGCGCCGTGGCAGATCTGGACGACGCCATGCACGCGCTGGCGTCCGGCGGTCTGGCTCTTCTGTTTGCAGACCCCGTGCCCTACGGCCTGGAGCTGGTGGGCATCGACAGGTCAACGGCCACCGAAGGCGAGGCCGCCGTCGGCGTGATCACTCTGCGCATGACGTGTCTGTTTCACGTGGACCCGCGCACACCAGAAACCATTTCCTGAAGGAACCTCATCATGAGCGTCACGAAGACCACCGGCACGCAGTTTGCCATCGGCAGCACCTATGGTGCATCCAAGGCCATGAGCGCCATCACCAACGCCGCCACAGCGGTGGCCACGCTCGAAGCCAGTCACGGCGTCATCGTCGGCGATTTCATCGAGCTTACCTCAGGCTGGGACCTGGCAAACGGCCGCGTGTTCCGCGTGTCTGCGGTGGCCACCAATGACGTCACCCTGGAGGGGTTCGATACCAGCAACACCGCAAAGTACCCTGCTGGAACCGGCACGGGAACGGTGCGTGAGATCACGGCCTGGACCACGTTGAGCCAGATCACCCCGGGTTTCAGCGTGGCCGGCGGTGAACAGAACTTTGCAGACACCACCACGGTGGCAAACCAGATCCGCACGCAGATCCCGACCGACCGCAACGCCATCACGGTGACGCTGCCGTTCTTCTTCGACCCCACTCTGGCGTGGTTCGCCACGGTGCGCGCCGCTGCGGATGCGGCCACCCCATACGCCTTGCGCATGGTGTTCCCGAACAACAGCCGCCTGGTGGTTGGGGCTTACTGGTCTGTGCGTGGTGTGCCGACCTCTGAAGACAGCACCCTGCGCGACGTGATCGACCTGTCCTTCATCGGCTCGCCGACGATCTATTCCACCTGACGCCCATGGACCATTCGGACCTGAAAGCCAGGGCGCTGAAAGCCAGGGAATTCGACCATTCCATCGGTGATCTGAGTTTCACGCTGCGCACGCCCAGCCGGCATGAACTGCGCCATGCCGTGCATGAGCTGGGATACCGGTCCCTAGAAGGGGCGGAGGTGGCCCTGCTGCAGTACGCGCTCACCGTGCGGCACATGGTGCGGTGGGAAGGCGTGCGGGTGAAGCACATGGGTCTGGACAGCGCCGAGGATGCGATGTCGCCGGTTCCGCTGAGCGCCGACGCCGTGGAGCTGCTGCTCGACGCACACCCGGACTGGGCCGACGAGCTGGGAATGCAGTTGCTTTCGCGCATCCGCTCGCGCAACGTGGCCATCGAAGGTGATGAAAAAAACTCGCAGCCCACGTCGAGCGCAACCGCGACGGCGTGGGCAACCTCGAAGCCCTTGGGCTGAACGCAGATGTTCTCGAACCGTTGCCAGAGCTGTCGTCGCAGGCCCAGCTGGCGGCAATGTGCTGGCACTGGTGCGGCGGGTGGTCGCCTGAACGCTGGCCGATCTTCGACGCATTCCATGTCGTTGAAGACTGGGGCGCGCTGGCCGAGCTGATGCTGGTGATCCGCGAAGAAACGAGAAAGGCCCCAGCGTCGTGACTACCGCCAAAGCACGGATTCTGCTCAGCGCCGAGGACCGCGCCACCGGCGTCATTGCGGGCCTGAAGCGCGAGCTGATGTCGGTGCAGGGCGCCTCGCTCGGGCTCAAGTCGGCGCTGTCGGGGTTGGCCCCCAGTTTCGCGGCGGCCTTGTCGATCGGCGGCCTGACTGCGTTCATCCGCAGCGCCGTGAACGGCCTGGATGCGCTCAACGACCTGAAGGACGCTACCGGCTCATCCATCGAGAACCTGAGCGCGCTCGAAGACACGGCCATCAGAACGGGCACCAGCATGGAGACGGTAGGCACCGCCGTCATCAGGCTGAACAAGACCCTGGCGGACGCCAAGCCTGGAAACGAGATCTCGGCATCGCTCAAGGCGATAGGACTGTCCGCAAATGAATTGCGCGAGCTTGACCCGGCCCAGGCGCTGCTGAAGGTGTCGGTGGCGCTTGCTGGGTTTGCCGACGACGGCGAGAAGGCCCGCCTGGTGCAGCTGCTGTTCGGCAAGAGCATCCGCGAAGTGGCGCCGCTGCTCAACGACCTGGCCGAGAAGGGCGAGCTGAACGCGACGGTCACCACGGAGCAGGCGCTCGCCGCGGAGCGTTTCAACCAGCAGATGGCTGCTCTTTCAAAGAACGTCACCGACGCATCGCGCGCGATCACATCGGAACTGCTGCCAGCGCTGAACAGCTACCTGTCGGCCGTGTCCAGGCTGCCTCAAAACGTCGGCATCCTTGCTGCCGGCACGGAAGCGATGTTTGATTCCGAGACGCTGAAGCTGGCTGTCTCTCGCGTTGAGCGTCTTCAGGAAGCGCTGAGCCGCAACCCGGGCAACGATCGACTGGCGGCCCAGTTGGCCGAGGCGCGCAAAGAGGCCGACAAGCTGCTGGCCAGCGCATTCAAGACGGCCGGCGCACTGCGTGGCATGCTGCCGGCGCCTGCAGCAAGTGCCGGGGGTGGCCGCGGATTCGTGAACCCAGATCGTGTGCGGCCCAGCGTGACCAACCTGCCGCCTGGCACCGTTCCACGAGGCGCTCGAGCGCGTGAAGACCGCCCCGGCCCAGGCTACGGCCCCATGGGCCCCTTCCCGCTGGAAGAGGTGAACACCCCGCTGAGCGAGGCGGCGCGCGACGCGTTGCGCGCCATCGAAGCCACCGACATCGTCAAGATCCAGAAGATCAACGAGACGCTGGATCAGCTTTTCCTGCTGCGCGCCACCGGCGGCGGGATGGAGGTCGACGAAGCGATCGACGCGCTCACGACCCAGCTCAACGAGCTGGGCCCCGCCGCTCAGGCAGCCGCCGCCGAAGTGCAGCCGGCCATGGCCGAGATAAGCGAATTCGCGCAAGAGGCCGCCCGCAATATTCAGGACGCCCTTGGCGACACGCTGCAGGCCAGCCTGGCCGGCAACTTCGACAGCATCGAATCCCTGTGGAAGAACATGCTCACCCGCATGGTGGCCGAGGCCGCCGCGGCGCAGCTCAACAACTACCTGTTCGGTGCCAAGGGCGTGGGCTCGGGCGGTGGCGCGCTCGGCGGCCTGGGCGACATCTTCGACTTCCTCACGAAGGGCTTCAGCGTCGCGCCGCGCGCTGCCGGCGGCCCCATCACGGCGGGCCGGGCCTACCTGGTGGGGGAGAAGGGCCCCGAGATCGTGGTGCCGCGCGCCGCCGGAACCGTGCTGCCCAACGGCGTGGCTGCCAGTGGCGCCACCTACGTCGTCAACGTGCAGGGCGACGCCAGCGAGAACACCCTGCGCCTGATCCGCGGCGCCATGGCGCAGTTCGAGGCCCGCCAGATGATGAGGTCCGCCTGAAATGGCCACGCAAGACCTGCCGCCTGAAATCGGCGCAGCAGCGGCGCGGCTGTCGCTGTCGCTGGCTGTCAGCGCCAGCGTGTCCACCGGGTTCTTCACCGGCCAGCGCACCGTGCGCAGCAACGCGGCCGACCGTCTGCGCGCCACGCTCACCTATCCGCCGTGCAATGCCGTGCTTGCGGCGTCGCGCGAGGCGTTTCTGTTCGGCGTCATCTCGGCTGGCGACTACATCCGCCTGGCGCTGCCGCACCGCCTGCAGCGCCGCGGCAACATGGCCGGCAGCCCGGTGGTGACGAGCAACACCGCCGCCGGCAGCCGCACCCTGCCCATCACCACCACGGCCGGCGCCTACCTGCTGCCTGGCGACTGGATCGGCGTGGGCGGCAACCTGCTGCAGTGCGGCTATGCTGGCGCCACGGCGAACGGATCGGGCGCCATGACCGTGCCGCTCACGTTGCCCACCCAAAGGGCCATCACGGCCGGCGCTGCCGTGGCCTACAACGCGCCCACTGGCGTGTGGCAGATCGACGACGAGGGCGTGCAGCTCGACTACAGCGCCCCGGTCATCCTGGCCGGCATCGCGGTACCGCTGCTGCAGGTGATCCTGTGAAGACGCTGAACGCCAACGCCACTGCTCTGCAGGTGCGGGCCTTGGCCGGCGAGCCCATCCCGGTGGTGCCGCTGGTGTACTTCGGCACCACCGTGCCGCAGCGCTGGGCCGTGTGCGGCATGCCGCTGGTGTACGGCGGCTACACCTGGGAGCCGCTGGATATTGCCGTGGCCGAGATACGCGAAGACGCCACGCAGTACAGCGGCCTGCGCTTCACGCTGCCGGCGGCCACCGACGCGCAGCTTGCGCTGGCCATTTCCGGCGACGTGGAAGGCTCTGCGGTCACCGTGCACTTCGCCTGGGTCGACCCGGCCACGGGCACCGTGCAAGACGCCATGCAGGTGTGGGCCGGCGAGCTCGACGTGGCCGGCTGGCAAGACGGGCCCCAGGCCGTGGCGCACTTCACCGCCGAGCACCGGGCCGGAGTGGCCATGCGCCAGCGCGTCAGCCGCTACACCAACGACGAGCAGCAGCGCCTGGCGCCCGGCGACACGTCGCTTGATGTCGACCCGCTCACCGACGCCGCGCCGCTGGTGTGGCCGGCGGCCAGCTACTTCAGGGTGTAGCGGTGAGCCTGTTCAAGCCGCTCGGCTACTTCTTCAGCGCACTGTCGTTCGTGCCCGGCTTCCAGTGGGCGGCGTTCGTGGGCGCGGCTTCGCTGGCCGTCGACGCCAACAAGCAGAAGATCAAGCAGCGCCGCCGCGCCACGGCCGAATACAACGCCAGCTTGCAGGACCGTCTGGAGATGGTCGACCTGCAGCCGCAGGCCCCGCGCACGCTGGTGCGCGGGGGCGGGCGCAGCGGGGTAGGCCTTCGCCGCCAGTGGACCACCGTGCCCCGGGGCAGCCGCTGCATGTGGACCAGCGGCGCCAATGAGCAGCGGCTCACGATGATCATCAGCCTGGCCGGGCACGAGATCGATGCCGTTGAAACCGTGTACTTCGACGACGTGGCGCTCACGCTGGATGGCAATGGCTACGTGCTCACCGCGCCGTATCGCAAGGACCGCACAACGCTCGGGCAGGCCACCTTCACCGTCACGGGCGGCGTTGGCAGCGTCGACGTGGCGCCCAACGTGCCGCTTGGCGCCACGGCGCTGGCCATCAAGGATGTCGAGGCGCCGGCCGACACCGTGGCGTGCACGATCTCTGGCACGGTGATCAGCTGCACCGGCGCGCCGTCGGACGGATCGTATTTCGTCAACTACGACTACAACAACGGCGAGAAACTGGCCCGCGTGCGCGCGTACCTGGGCGCCGCCGGCCAGAACGTGGGCGCGGCGCTGGCCTCGGAATACCCCGGCAAGATCACCAGCGCCGACGAATTCGACGGCATCGCGCTGCTGGTGGTCGACATCGACTACGACACCGATGTCTTCCCGCAGGGCCGCCCGAACGTGAGCGCCGTGATCCGCGGCGCCAAGTGCTACAACCCGGCCACCACGCTGACTGTGTGGACCGAGAACCCGGCGCTGCACGCGCTGAAGTACGCCACCTGGTCCAGCGGATGGAACCTGCAGAGCGGCGACTACTCCACGGCCGACATCACGGCCGCGGCCACCGCGTGCGACGTGTCCACGGTGTTCCCGCTGTCGACAGGAAACGTCACGCTGCCGCGCTACCGCTGTGGCATCACCATCAGCGCCGAGGCCGACCACGCCGAGGCCATGGACTCCATCATGGAAACCATGGCCGGCCGCCACGGCTGGTCTGGCGGCGTGTGGCGCATGCGGGCCGGCGCGCTGAAGGCCACTGCCACCAGCATCGATCAGACCTGGCTGGTCAACGACAGCGAGGGCGGCCGGCCCAACACCGAACCCGTCATCAGCGCCGTGCAGACGGTGCCGCGCACGCAGCAGACGAACCGCGTCACCGGCGCCTGCGTCGACCCGAGCCAGCGTTACCAGGTGCTGCCCTTCCCGGCGGTGGAGGATTCCGTCTTGGTGGCCGCGCACGGCACGCGCGCGCTGGACGTGGAGTATCAGGGCGTCAACCACATCGCGCACGCCCAGCACCTGGCCAGCATGACCATCCGCCAGGCGCAGGCCGGGCTGAGGCTGGAGATGGTGTGCGACATGCGCGCCGGTGTGCTCGAGCTGTTCGACGTGGTCGCGCTCACCATGCCGCGCTACGGATTCAGCGCCAAGCTGTTCGAGGTGGTGGCGTGGACATGGACGCAGACCGGCGCCTATCGCCTGGTGCTGGCCGAGATCACGGCCGACCTGTTCACGGTAGAGGCGTCGCTGGCCGGGCGAGACCCGGCACCCGATAGCGATCTGCCGGCGCCGTGGGACGTGGAAGCGCTCACCGGCCTGGCCGTCACCAGCGGCACCGAAGCGCTCACAGACGGCAGCGTTCTGACGCGCACGCAGGTCAGTTGGACCGCGGCCACGAAGGAGGCCATTCTTCAGGGCGGCACGGTCGAAATTCAGTACGCGCTGGCGGGCGCCAGCGAGGCCGACGCCTGGCCGTCGTGGGTTGAGCAGGGCGCCAGCACCAGCACCGTGATTCCGGGTCTGATGAGCCTGGGCTTCTACGTCTTCCGCGCCCGCTTCGTGCAGAACCAGCCGCTTGTGCGCGGTAACTGGAGCGCGAGTGTCGTGCATCAGATTGCCGACGTGCCGGCAGTGGCGGGATTGGTGGCGCAGACCATCCGCCTCACCGGCGACGGTTTCGCGTTCGTGTTCGCCGACGAGAACGCAACCAGCGCCAGCTACCCGGCATCTGTGGCGTTCACGGCCGAGCTGCAGAACCTGACGGCCACGGTCACGTTTTCGGGCACCGCATACAACTCGGCCGGCGCGGTGGTGGGCACCGTGGGCGGGGTGACGTTCACCAGCGTCACGGACACCACCGCCATCCTGACGGCGGCCAACTTCGTCGCGCCGGGCTCGACCGTGCGCTACATCAAGGTCACGGCGTCGGTAGCCAGCACCAACGGCACCGGCACACTGACGGACACGATGACCATCTATCGCGGCGACGACGGCAGCAGTGCCGTCCAGGCGATGATGACCAACGAAGCGCACACGCTGCCCACCACGTCGGCCGGCGTCGTCACCTACACCGGCAGCGGCACCGCTATCCGCGTGTTCGAGGGCACGACTGAGCTGGACTACGATGGCGTGGGCACGGCGGCCGGCAAGTGGACGGCCACGCGCGCCGTCACGTCGGGCGCGCTGTCAACGCCTGGCGCCCTGAGCGAATCCGGGCTGACGGCTGTCATGGCCGACCATGCCGGCATGAGCACCACGGCCGCGCAGGTCACGGTCACGATCACCGGCAAGACGCTCACCGGGGCCAGCTTCCCGACGATCACCAAGGTTCAGAGCCTGGCCAAAAGTTTGCAAGGCGATGAGGGTGATCCGGGCACCGAGGCGCAGACGCTTGAGCTGGGCGGCAGCGCCTTCGCGTTCATCTTCGCTGACGCCAATGCCACCGCCGCCACCGAGCCGGCTTCAATCATCTTTACGGCCGCGTTACAGAACGTCACCGGCACGGTGTCCTTCGCGGCCGTGGCCTACAACTCGGCGGGCACGTCGCTTGGCGCCGTCAGTCTGAGCGGCAGCGGATTGACCCGCTCCATGACCAAAGCGGCATTCGTTGCGCCTGGGTCCACGGTGCGCTACGCCATCGTTACGGCCAGCATTGCCAGCACCAATGGAACGGGCACGCTCAGCGACACTTTTACCGTCTACCGCGGCGACAATGGCAGCAACGCCATCACAGCCGTCCTGAGCAACGACTCGCACACGATCCCGACGGACTCGGCCGGGAACAACGGCGTCTACACGGGCTCTGGATCAACCATCCGCGTCTTCGAGGGCACCACGGAGCTCGACTACGATGGTGTCGGCACCGCGGCAGGCAAGTGGACGGCCACCCGGTCAGCATCCGGCATCACGGCCGGCGCCATCACAGAATCGGGCCTGACCGGCGTCATGGCGCAGCACTCGGCCATGACGGCAGACACGGCGACGGTCACGATCAGCATCACCGGCAAGACCGCAAGCGGCGGATCGTTCAGCCTGACCAAGCTGCAGACGCTTTCCAAAAGCAAGCAGGGCACTGGTGGCACCCGCGGCAGCGCGCGCATCTATTGGACGCAAAACTCGGATTTCCAACGCTACCCGACACGCGTCAGTCCGCGCGCCAAGTGGGCGCGGCTGGGTACGCTCACGGGCACCAACGACACCGAGGCGACGCAGTTCGACTCCGACGCCACCGCCTACCTGCTGGCAGAGACGGGTGCCGCCTCGCTGGTGGTGGGCGATGAGTTGACGGTCACAAACTCCGCGAACACTGCATCGGCCACGGGCTGGTGGGACGGCACACAGTGGGTCGATCCCGGCGTGGTAATCGACGGCAACCTGCTGGTCGAAGGCACCGTCACGGCGCTGGGCCTCAACGCGGTCTACACGCTGGCTGTGCAGGGCGATGCGATCGTACGCGTCATGCTCAACGGCCTCGCCGGTCCTATCGACGGCAAAACCTACGAAGCCGCCATGGTCACCATGGCCAGCAACAACGACCAATGGATCGCCGATGTCGCCAGCTACATCCGCAAAGCCTTTGGCAACAGCGGCAAGCTCATCACCCACAAGGAAGTCGCCGCCTTGCGCAAAGAACTCGGCAAGCGCACCACGCCGTGGACCATCGAAGAACTCCGCGCCCTCTACCCGCAGCCTCTGCCGAACCGCGCC
>CAYOVR010000019.1:16329-16721 GCA_964407465.1 uncultured Candidatus Saccharibacteria bacterium | reverse complement strand
TACTGGCTAGAGCAGCGATGCCTGGTAAACGGCGGCTTCCCGATCACGTTTGACGGGAAGTATCACGCAATCCCGCCTGACAAAATCGAACTGACCATAGCCTCACTCCAACTGGTAATCCTTAATACCATAACAGAGGGAGAGTTCTGTGGTGACCTCTCGATCATGCGAGGCCGGCTTGAGAGCATGTGGTCATGGTATCAACCCTAGGGAAGCACCAGCGCTTCCCTCCATTTTCCAACTAATTAGCAAATAGTTATTTGAAAAATGATATACATCTGTAATAGAATCAAGAAACCAAAGTAAATGATTAGCTTGACTTGAATCAATAGACTTAGAAAATTGACCAAAAAATCTTCTTGAAACAAAGATCCATCGACTACAGCTTTTAC
>CAYOVR010000019.1:14426-16319 GCA_964407465.1 uncultured Candidatus Saccharibacteria bacterium | reverse complement strand
TTTAAATCTTGCTAAGTACAATACTTTTGTTTTCGAACTATCCGCAGCGCCAGAGGCGCGAGGGCCCTAGTGAGAAAATAAAAGGATTGTACGAATACTGGCTGCCCGGGAGGCCGAAGCAAAAGCTTCGGCATTTCCACTATATATTTGCTTCGCAAATAAGTTTAGTTGGTCAGGATTCGACTTTAGAGGTTCGAATCCCTCGCACATACAAAAACGCCAGAACAAAAGTTCTGACGTTTTTGTGGCTGCCCGGGAGGGATTCGAACCCCCGAATGACAGGACCAAAACCTGCTGCCTTACCACTTGGCTACCGGGCAATAAGTAACTCAATATTTACATAAGGCTAACATATCATAGCTTAAATAAAGGGTTTTGAAAAGAGCTCAAGTCTAACCGATAATATATTTTTTCGCTCACACATGGCTTATTTATGCTTCATCTCACGGTTATTCACTTCTTTTTAAGGTCTAAATTTGATATCCTTAAGAGCCATGCAAAACAAAAAGAAATCGATTTTCATTACGACATTCCTGATTCTTACAGGTCTCGGTATTCTCCTGGGATCGGTCGCAGTTATTCAATACGAGCAACCTCCTGCGCCTACCCCACTAATTCAAGGAGCAACAACAGACATTGCTGACCCAGCGTTACCAGCGATTATGGAATCACCGAATGAAGAAAACAAACTTCCTACCCAATCTACTATAAAGTCTGTGCCGAAAATTGGATGCGTCGGAACATTTACACAAGAGTTTATGTGTTTGTTAAATCAATACCGTGCCAGCAAAGGCAAAAGCAAGCTCACACATAACGCAAGTATCTCAAACGTGGCCACCAGCTATTCTTTGTGGATGAAGAACACTGATAGTTTTAGCCATACCGGACCAAACGGCTCACATTTCGCAGAAAGATGCAAAGCAGAAGGGTTAACTTGCTCTGGCGAAAACCTCGCAAAAGGTTTTTCTTCACCAAAAAACTTACTTGATATGTGGAAAGCCAGCCCAGGTCACAACGAAAACCTTTTGCGCAATTTCAGCGCAGCTGGTCTTGGTGTCCAAGGAAGTTACGCCACGCTGCTCTTTAAATAGATGATATACTATATGTATGGCATTTCATGAACACGCACCGCGATCGGTAATCAAAACTATTACCTATCGCATCCTAATTATTGTTTCAAACGGTATCATCGTTTATTTCATCACCAATGATGCCGCGGCAACTACGAGAATTACAATTGTCGCCAGTGTAGTTAGCACTGCTCTCTACTACGTACACGAGCGTATCTGGAACAAAATCCATTGGGGAAAAATGCATATAAAAAAGGGCCACCTGTCATAGGTGACCAGGTGGCGCGAGGCGCTCACGAACGATTTGAAGCAATGCGGACGGTGAAGGAACGCAGGCAACCCTGAATCCCCGCTCGGCTCCGAGACTCTCGAGCGAACTCCGCAGAGCGACATCCTGCACACTTCCGATGAACAGGGCATCGCCGGCTTTGAGGTCGCCACAGAACGCGTCTTTTTGCGCGCGCTTTGAATCAACAACACGGACGCGATGATCGTGGTCAAACAAGTGCCGTTCTGACGGCTCGTCCGTGACGACG
The DNA here is from genome assembly GCA_964407465.1 of uncultured Candidatus Saccharibacteria bacterium. GTDB lineage: Bacteria > Patescibacteriota > Doudnabacteria > UBA920 > UBA920 > JADZEH01. The sequence goes on along the minus strand of CAYOVR010000019.1, from coordinate 14,713 downwards.
AACGTCATGGGGCGACGCGTCACAATCGCGGGATGCGACTTCTCGACCGCAGGCTGCTCGTGCCCGTTACCATTTGACGAAACGGACACCGCTTTTTCGGCAGCGGTAAGCATATCCAGCCTTCTGGCCAGCAGCTTTCGAATGATGGAGTCGCACGAGTAGAGATCGATGACTTCGTGAACCTGCCTCACTCCTCGCTGCAGGAGACTGTGTCTCAGAAGATCTGATCCAGAGAAGCGAAGCATGACGATACACCAACCAGAAACATCCTCCGAAGGATCGATCTC
>CAYOVR010000019.1:10504-14416 GCA_964407465.1 uncultured Candidatus Saccharibacteria bacterium | reverse complement strand
ATCGATCTCGAAATTGCAAAGCCTCTGCATCGTCACCCACTGGATCAAACCAACAGGGCCGCTTAGCTGGTGGAAATTCGCAGAGCAAAATCCCAGAACAACGATTTTAACAATCGGGACGTCCGGCATGGCTAAATCCTCCTTCGCCGAGTTCGAACAAGTGACTACAGTATACGGACGAGAAGATATCTTTGCAAACAAAAAAACGCCTTGTATTGGCGCTTTTTTTAAACTTTATTTTCGATTTGGCTGAATATTATAGTAGTTGAGAATAAACTGAGCGATTTCACCAAACGCTGGGGCGGCAGTGCTTTCAGCGTACTGCACAGTGCGTGGATGATTAATGCGGACAACCATCACGAACCTTGGATCTTCAACTGGACCATAACCAGCAAACGAACCGATGTTATTGTTTGTCTCGTAACCTTTCCCGTCCTGGCGTGGGACTTGAGCGGTTCCTGTTTTACCGGCAATGTAATAACCTGGAACGCCAGCACGTTTTCCGTGACCATTCTCTACTACATTTACTAACATGGCAGAAATTGTACTTGCCGTTTTGTCTGTAATCGGGTTACCTGCTACTTTTGGTTTTGCGATCTCGGTATGGCCATTTGGTTCGATACGAGATTGGACAATGTATGGCTGCATCATTTCACCACGATTTGCCAAAGCACCGTATGCTTTCACAAGCTGGAGTGGTGTAACGCTAATCCCCTGACCAAAAGAAGCGGTGTGAAAGTTAACTCGAATTTTACCTGAGAGGTTACTTAAATTACCTGAAGTTTCTGGTAATTCAATCTCAGTTTTCTTCCCAAAACCAAACTCTTGAATATAATTTAAAAACTTAGCGTTACCAATCTGTTCTTTAGCAAAAATTAAACCAGTATTCAAAGACTGCTCTAAAGCTTGCGTCATCGTCTGAATTCCATGCGCTTCTTTATCAGAGTTCTTAATTGTATACTCATCAATTTTAACTTCTCCAGTGTCGTTGTAAGTGGTATTAGGAGTAATTTTTCCTTGATCGATTGCTGCGGCCATGGTGAAAGCTTTAAACACAGATCCAGGCTCATAGTTGCCAACCGTATTTAAGTTATTAAAGTAACTAACCTCTTCTGTTTTACCATACTCGTTGGGATCAAAATCTGGATAACTTGCCATAGCGACAATCGCTCCCGTCTTGGGGTCCATGACCACGATACTTCCACTATCAGCTTGATTGTTCTCGACAGCATTTTTTAAAACACTTTCAACTTTAAACTGGATCGTTTTGTCTACTGTTAATAGCAACGTGTCACCATCTTCAGCTGCTCGTAACTCTCGTTTTGCTCCAAAAATCCAAGAACCTGTGGCGTCTTTTTCCTGCGCCAAAGATCCTGGTACGCCAGCTAAATCTTCATCAAAATAACTTTCTAGACCATACAAACCTTTTTTCTCATCACCTTTAAAGCCGACAAATCCCAATACACTACTTAAAAAAGTTTTTTCTGGGTAAAATCGAGTAATTTGCGGATCGAATGAAATCCCCGAAATTTTTAGGTCTTTAATTTTCTCAACCTCGTCTTCAGTTAACTGTTTTTTTAACGGAACATACTTTTTGCTTTTATCAACGATTTTTTCTTCTATATCAGCCACGGGAATACCGAGAATTGGTGAAAGTTGTTCGGCAACGGCTCGTGTATCAGAGATCGCGGACGGAATTGCAAACACCAAATCTTTTTCAATGTTTGTAGCGACTGTGTAAGGCGTCGGCGAAAATTTATCTGTGACTTTAATTTCACCGCGACTTGGTGTCAATTTTTTGACTAACGTATACTGATCTTCAGCTAAAGCTTTGTATTCATCCGCCTGGACAACTTGCAAGAAGAAAAGCCGAGTTAACACAATTACAAAAAACAATAACAGGATCACTGTTAAAGCAACGACTCGCTTATGAATAGTATGACTCGTTTGTTTAGACATGAACCGGAAATTATCTCTGGGTTAAGTGCTGCGCTGTTGTCTGAACGTATTCGGCTCCTGAGACCGGTACGAACCCCTCCTGGTTCAAAGTATCATTAATGCTACTCATCGAATTTATCTCGGCGTTGCCCAATGTTAACTTTTTGTTTTCTTCAGTCAAAGTGACAACTCCGCGCTGTAATTTAGAAAATTCATAGCCGGCGGCGGCTGAGGTATTTATTGAAATGATATAGCCCAAGAGCATAACAATATTTAATGCCGCAAATGCATAAACACTGTACTGAACTATTTTAGAATCTGAGGAGATCACACTAGCGCGTTGCTTAGTGGACAAGCTACGGGCTTTTGTTGGAACAAAATTTATCTCACTTGTGGTCTTGCGCGCAGCAGTAGTTGTGCCAACATTCCCGAAGGATGCAAACGGATTTACGATTGATAATATTTTTGACATAGCTTTTGTTTAGATTTTTATTTTACTTGCTTAATTGTGAATTTTTGTTTTACTTCTTTTTGTATCATAGCTTTTGAATTGCTCGAAGTTTTGCTGGCTTGCTCCTCATATTCAGGGCTAACTCTTGCTCAGTAGCGGTAATCAGTTTTTTGGTAAGAATTTTTGCTCGCGGTGTTTGTCCACATTGGCATATTGGAAATTCCGGAGGGCAGATACAGCCAGTAGCTGCTTTGGCAAAAAACTGCTTTACAATGCGATCCTCAAGTGAATGGAAGCTTACTATGGCGATTTTACCGCCTGGAACGACTAGATCTAGTGCTTTGGGCAGAAAGGCTTCAAGACTTTCTAATTCATGGTTCACAGCAATTCGTAAGGCTTGGAAGACCCGTCTCGCACTATCCTGATATAGATGCTTCACCGGCTTAGGCAAGGCTTCTTGAATCGCTTCTACTAAGTCCGTAGTGTAGTGCAACAGGGTTTCCTGTCTCCTCTTTATGATCTCATGAGCAATCTGACGACTAAACTTTTCTTCACCATAATCTGAAAATAATTTCCCAAGCTCAGCTTCAGTGTGGTTATTGATAATGAAACGAGCATCAGGAGTGTCCTTCGTAACATCAAAGCGCATATCAAGCGGTTCTTTCTTTTGAAAGCTTATACCCCGCTCTGAGGCGTCGATGTGATAGCTACTAAGACCTAAGTCAGCAACGATTCCAACAATGTCTGTGAAATCATGTTTTTCAACGATCTCATCAAGATCGCGGAAGTTACCATGGTGGATAATCGCTCGCGCAGATTGATCACCAGACAAGTTCGTGCGGTAATTATCAATCGCGACTTGATCGAGGTCGATCGACAATACTTTACCGTTTGGCGCAACGCGCTCAAGCAGTGCTGTACTATATCCTCCCCCGCCAAGCGTGCCATCAACAAAATGCTGTCCATGACTTGGTTGCAATATTTCTAAAACTTCATTTAAAAGAACTGGGACATGCTGATACGTATTCATAATCGTGTCATCCTAAGCGCAGTGAAGGAATTCAGGGCTCTAGATTCCCCTATTCTTCACTCTGCCCAGAACGACACCTTAACCTATACACCTAAATCACCAAGTTGCTCTGCAATGACATTACTGTCTTTTTCGGTTTGCTGTTTGTATACATTCCAGGAGTCTTCACTCCAGATTTCAATGCGATTGTACAAACCAGCAAACACAATCTTCTTGGAAATTTTAGCAAACTCTTGAAGATAACCTGGTAACATAATCCGTCCCTGCTTGTCGACGTCACAATCCATGGCGCCGGCAAGCATTAGACGGGAAAACGCGCGGGTGTTAGCAGTAGAGATTGGGAGACTAGCCAATTTTTCCGCGAGCTTTTTCCATTCATCAACCGTGTATAAAAAAAGAGAATTATCCAAACCACGGGTAACAACAACTTTTGATTTTAATTGAGCTCGGAACTTAGCTGGAACAGAAGTTCGTCCCTTATCATCGATGCTTG
>CAYOVR010000019.1:0-10494 GCA_964407465.1 uncultured Candidatus Saccharibacteria bacterium | reverse complement strand
TCCGATAAACATGATGATTTCCTAAGTTTCGTGCTTAATAATCTACGTTTCTGTTATCCACAGTTTAACCCACTTGTCCCCACTTTTATCCACTTTCTGCCATTACCTCTAAATTATACTCCACCACTTCCCACGGGTCAAAACCCATCAAATCTTTGATAATAATCAAAAAACCGCCTAATAAAGCGGTTAATGTGGAACCGGTTCACGGTCCCTCACCTTCTATCCACAGATTAAAATCTAAACAAATTGGAGATCGGCCCAAATAGGAGCATGGTCTGAAACCTGGACTCCCCGCTCCACTGCCGAATGCATAAAATCAAACCCACTAACATAAATAGCGTCAAGCTTAAAGCGTACGAAACCTTGTCGCATTGTATAACCTTTTACAGTTTGAGTGGCGTAACCATGTTCATTAAAAAATTCGTTAACTGCTTTACGCTGATCTGCAAAAAACACAGGTAATGTCCCACCAATGAACCAAGCTTGGATTGTGTTAAGATCACCAGCGATAATTGTCGGCATAGTTTCCTGCGCACTAATGTTATCCATGATCGCACGGAGTTGCTCCACTCTTTTCTTTGGGTTGATGCGTGTATCAAGATGCACGTTATAAACTTGGGCCTTACCATTTGGAGTATCTAAAACGATTCGAAGTGCAATACGTTGACGAGATTTAAACCCTAAGACATGAAAAGGCAAACGAATAATTTCGATTTGATCAATCGGATAGTTTGTTAAAATTGCTAAACCGTGAGTAGCTTTACGACTGCGAGCTGCAGCCGGAGCATACACACACTCCATTCCCAGGTGTTCAGCAATCTGCGTCGCACGACCCTTCCCCTCTTTCAGATGATATTCTACTTCTTGAAGCAGAATAACATCAGCGTTACTTAAGTTCTGATCGGATTTTATCGCTTGAGCCACGGCCAATGGATCTTTAGCATAATGCACATTAAAACTAACGACGCGCAGACCAGTGTCTGTCTTTTGTCGCAACGGTGAGTACTCTTGTTCGATTTTACTAAATTTTTGGAGGAACTTTTTTGTTTCTGCGAATGTCTGCATTGTAGGGATAGTGTATCAGACCGTAGGCAGCGATGCCAAATGCCACCGAAACATTCAAACTCTCTTTTTGTCCATACATTGGGATTTCGATGAATTCATCGCAAAGTTCCCTAAGGGATTTTGGAATACCATTAGTCTCCTCCCCTAAGACTAGCAACAGAGGAAATTTTGGCTTATACGCGGGTGATTGAAAGACTTTTTTTCCAAGAATGTTATTCTCCAAACCGACTATTTTTATCCCCGAATGATCTTTTTTTAACTTATCCACAAGACGCTTGGCAGATTTACCGTATTCCCATGGAACTGACTGTTCTGCACCGAGTGAGGTCTTGATGAGTTTATGATTACTTTCGGGCGTCGCCGTGTAGCCGGAGAGGTACAGTTTCGTGACTCCAAGTGAATCGCTAGTACGAAAAATAGACCCTACGTTGAGTAAGGATCTAATGTTGTGCGCGAGTACAAAGAATTGTTTGTCTTGTTTATGCTTCATGCTTCCTCAACAATCTTTTCAAACGTTTACTGCGGTACCAAAAAATAATTATGTATACCAGAATTAATAGCCCATAATTGATAGCCATGAAAACTGGGTGTGCCCAAGAAATGCCACCATAAAATTTAAAACCACTCAATGGAAATAAAAATGGGGTTTGATAGAAATCGGGGTGCGTAAAAATATCGATCAAGATGTGCAAGCCCCACCCAAGCATCGGCCAGTAAAGTTTACCTTTGCGAATCGCCATCACTATCAAGACTGCGACTAAGAAAATTACAAAACTATGCGTATAGTTGTAAGCGTGCTCGGCATATGTAAAAGTCCAACTTGTGTAAGTCTGATAAGTTCCCGGACTCAATGTCAGCCGGTTATAGAGTACATAAATTGTGAGTGGCACAAAGCCGATTAGATCCGGGACTACACCAAAAGCCGCAGCGATGTAACGCTGTCGTCGCTCTTTCGCGTATTTAAGATGGAATAGAGCGTTAGCCCACAGGGTATGCGCAAGTACGTCCATAAGCTCAGTATAGCATTTTAATGCCCATAAAATGTGCGCTTTACTTGAGATGTCTTAAATTCTTTCATTCGACCAAACCCAATTGAATCACGAATAATATCTCTCGCCAAAAAAGCTGGTACACGTGCCAAAGTAAAGTCCCCATATTTATCGTTCACTTTATCTAACGCAAACATAATAGGTTTTTTAATATTCTCAAACCGAAATAACGCTTGCTGATTACTTGTCGGCTGTAAACTGGCCACGGTTACGCCAATTAAATACATAGAGGCGTCTGTGGTGTCGAGCTGCAAAGATTTTAAAGTCGCCATTGATTCCAAAAAAATATCACGTCCATCTTGAATTTGATAACCAAGGCGTCTCGACTTCCCCGTGCAATCTATATTTTTATAAATTCGGCCAAAGCCTTCGCTAACCACAGCGATATCTTCACCCATGATCTGCTCCTTAGGCTTGGCAAGCGTGTGAACATGAACGTGAAGCACATCTCCCGTCAGTTCATTTACACGCAAGCGTGCACCGACCATCTCCGACAATTTATATAACACTGGCTCGAGTACGCCGGGTTTGCGATACTCTTTAGCCACAGTATACATGTGACCAATAGATTTAAGAGGCTCTTCGATAAATCCTTCTTTCCAACTTCCTTCCAACTGACCCATGTTGTACAAGTGATATCCGGGGATTCCAAACTTTTCCACAAGCTTACTCTGTGGATAATCTCGTAAATCTTTAAGTGTCTTTATTCCTAGTAAGTTCAAACGACGCTCCATTCTAAAACCAATTCCGGGGATATCGGTTAAAGCCAGTTTGTCGTAAAGCTTAGCTTTGTCTTCAGGGCGAACCACCACAAGGCCGTCTGGTTTTTGCATATCTGAAGCGATCTTGGCAATCAATTTATTAGTCCCGATACCGGCACTACAACGAAGCCAGTCTCCGACTTCAGTTTTCATGCGCAGTTTAATTTCACGGACAACGGCTTCTGCTTCCGCAAACGGATCCTGGCGTACACCGTTCTTTACTGTGTTACAAATTTTTGTGATATCTAAAAAAGCTTCATCTATGCTGTATTTTTCCAAATCATCAGTGTAGTCTTCAAAAACTTTCAAGAACTTCGCCGTATAATGTCGATACCTATCGGGATGAGTTGGTGTTAAAAAAATCTTCGGATATAACCGCTGCGCTTCCCATACTGGAGTTCCCGTTTTTATCCCCCATTTCTTAGCTTCAACACTAGCCGCAATGATAATTCCACCTAAATGTTCACAAACACCAACGGGCTGACCACGCCACGCTAAATTATCTTGCTGTTCAACTGAAGCAAAATAACTATTCATGTCGATATGAGCGATAATTCGTTGCATACTCTTATGGTATACGATTGTTCACCTATGGTCAATCTTTTTATCAGCTTGCTCTTTGTAAAAAAGAAGCACATACTCAAACTAGATTTCATAGGGGGATCTTCCTCTGCCACTCCTAAATTTCCGAATTGGGGAGAATTCATCATGACGCGAATACTTAGAAAGTCAATCGAACCAACACGCTTCGTCGACAGGACGCCGGCACGCAAGATGAATCGTGCCGCTGCCGGGAAACCACAAAAGTCCTCAAACCCGCGTAGCTACTTGGGTAACCCAGGACGCGTACCGCGCGGATTCGACCCGGACCTACCTTCGAAGAAAAATCCTCCCAAACGGTAGGCTCACCGCTCAACCGAGCACAAATTCGAAAAGCGCGCACCCTTCGGGATGCGCGCTCCTTTTATTACTAACTACTTACCTTCTCCACCCCTCCTAATATCGACGTGTCGTTTTTTATGAAAAAGAAAAATTGTAAGAAGTACCAACGGATACATAAGCCAAAAAGTAATATGTGTGTAAGGATCAAGTCCGAAACCCATACCAATAGCAAATATATCAAAACCTAGTCCAAAGAAAAGCCAGAAAACCATCACCACAACGCTCTCTAAATAGTTGATAATGCCCACGCGACGCACAGAAGCAATCGTTAGCACAACTATAAGGAGATATATAAAGAGCAGAATGATTAGTGATTCGGTATTTAAAAATCGGTAAAACACAAGTTTTACCGTGGTTAAAATGAGTGATAATGCAATACCAAATCCAAGTAACTTACCTGAGGTCATGATTATGTCACCTGTTTAGTTTTTTTAGCTCTGGAACGAGTGCGCGAAACTTTTGATGATGGAAGCGAAGCCGGTTCTGATTCAGAGACTGTTTTCTTCACTGTGCGAGTACGACGCTTGGGCTTTGGAGCAACAACAACTTCTTCTTCTGGAATAGCACGAGCGGCCATTTGACGACGAACTAATAAGTCATCGAACTCCCAGCTTCCTGAATTTTCACCCACTCCGTCAACTTTAGAAATTCGTTGGTGCACAATTGGTTTTTTGGGTACCGGTGCTGCCTGACGCACAGTTCTAACCACGTGCTTTTGCGATACTGATGGTGGACGATGAAATAATCCCCCACTTAATCCATGGAGCAAACCATTTTGACCTTGTTCATAAACAGCCCTGTACCAGTGTAAACCAATCCAGACACCGTACCATCCACCCAAAAACAAAGCCAACATCATTGTTGCAATATTCAAAGCATGAACCTGAAGTGGATTAGTACCCAGACTGTAAAAACTATAATCTACGTTAAGCAAGATAATACCGATTAAAGAGATCGACTTCTGAATAGTCACAAACAACAAAATCCCCAACAATGATGTGAGGAAAATATAAAACGATTTCTTTATACTATTCTGTTCCATCCTATTTTATTTCAAACTCGCTTTGTTTTGATTTCAGAAACTTTTTGAACTTACATTTAGTATACGGCTTTTATTGTAGATGTGCAAACTGTTGATAAATAGTTCGCTATTTGATACTCAAAATACTCTTCTTGTAACTATCTAAATGTTCAAGAGCAATGCCTGTGCCTTTAGCAACACACAATAAAGGTTCTTCTGCTAAGTAACAAGGGACATTTAGTTGTTCGGTGATGTATTGGCCTAGGTTGCGCAGCTGTGCGGTACCACCAGTCATAACCATTCCTTTGTCTATAATATCACTGGCTAGTTCAGGTGGAGTTTCTTGCAAAACAGTTTTAACAGCACGAACAATTTCTCGAAGTTCTTCTTGAATAGCGGCGACGGTTTCGTTGGTCGACATAGTCACGGTCTTCGGTAAGCCACTAACCATATCGCGTCCGCGGATTTCCATAACCTCTTCTTCATTTAACTGAACAGCGCTACCAATTGTAATTTTGATTTCTTCTGCAGTTCGGTCTCCAATAACTAAACCATGCTTTTTGCGAACGTACTCAATAATCGCTTGGTCGAGTTTATTCCCCGCAACACGCACTGAAGTTGATGTAACAATACCACCAAGACTAAGCACGGCAACATCAGTCGTTCCCCCGCCAATATCAATAACTAGGTTACCACTTGCAGACGCAATCGGAATACCAGCACCAATCGCGGCAGCCACAGTCTCTTTAATCACGTAAGCGTTCTTCGCACCAGCAGCACGAGCGGCATCGATAACCGCGCGGCGTTCTGTGGAAGTAATTCCACCTGGGACACTAATTAAAACTTCGGGACGAAAAAAACGCACGTTGCCAAGCGCTTTGTTTATAAAGTAACGTAGCATCGCTTCGGTCACACGATAGTCCGCGATCACACCATCTTTCATAGGACGGCTCGCGACAATCGTTTCTGGGGTGCGACCAAGCATATCCTTGGCTTCCTGGCCCACAGCCAAAACTTTGTTGTCATCAATGGCGATGGCAACCACCGTTGGCTCGTTTATGACTACACCTTTTTTGGGAACATGAACAAGAGTGTTAGCCGTTCCTAAATCAATTCCGATTTTACTTTGAAACATACAGTATTTTTCATTAGCTATTCCAGTTCTTTGATATCCGCGCCTAAACCAGTTAAACGTTCAACAATACTTTCGTATCCACGGTTAATTAAATAGATGTTATCAATTTCACTTTGGCCTTTTGCTACCAACGCCGCAATGACAAGTGCAATACCAGCACGAATGTCGGGACTGACTAACTTTTTTCCCGCTAGCGCTGTAGGGCCAGTCACTAGAATCCGATGAGGATCGCACATTAGAATATCAGCGCCCATGCCTATTAGTGAGTCACTGTAAAACAAACGGCCTTCATAAATCGTTTCAAAGACAAGCGAACTCCCATGAGCCTGCGTCATAAGCACAGTCATTGGTGCTTGAAGGTCGGTAGGAAAACCTGGAAACTCATGTGTCACAATGTCTTTCGTGATAGCTTTTATGTCCGGGCTTGGAAGCATCTGTACATAGTCATCACCAAGTTCAAAGTTGATATTGGCTTTACGGAACAATTCCCAAAGAATTTCAGAATGAGCAGGGTTTATGCCAGTAACTTTTATGTTTGATTGAGTTGCTGCGCCTAAAATCGCAAACGTTCCAGCTTCAATGCGATCTGGAATTGTTTCAAAAGTTCCCGCAGTAAGCTTCTCCGCACCTTCAATAGTAATAGTTGGTGTGCCTGCGCCGCTGATTTTTGCTCCACAAGTGTTCAAAAAATCGGCAAGGGCTCCGACTTCGGGTTCCATGGCGCAATTCATCAAAGTTGTTTTGCCAGGGACACGAGCCGCAAACATCATCATAGCTTCAGTCGCGGTGTGACTAATGCGTGGAAAAACAATTCGGGCTGGATGAATATTTTCTGCAAAAAGAGTATAGCCATCACTACGATTTTCAATGCGCACACCAAAAGCTTCGTAACCGGCTAAGAAAAAATCAATAGGGCGCTTACCTAACACACAGCCACCTGGTTCAGGAAAAACAATTTTTCCAGTGCGGTGAAGCATTGGTCCAGCAAGTAAAATTGAAGCACGTAAACGTTGGTGCAATTGTGGATGCAATTCATCACGATTAATCGTTGAGGGATCAATCGTATAAACTGAAGCCTCGTTAGTGACTGTCGCCCCTAAATCGCGGATAAGTTCAACCATGCGATTTACGTCCTCTATATGAGGGACATTAGTCAGCGTGGTTATACCATCAAGCAAAAGACTGGCAGGTAAAGCTTTTAACGCCGCATTTTTTGCTCCACTAACCCGAATTTCACCGGACAAAGTCTGTCCGCCTTGTATCACAAATTTTGCCATTTTTGTAGCTGTTTTAAGATTATCTCGAACTTGTAGTCACCCTAGTATACCATTATTGTTTAGGGCGTAAAAGTGCGCTACACTATACTATATAACACGTATGAAACGACGCACACGCTATCTCCTGATTGCAATCGGGTTTGTTTTTTTCCTCATCACCGCTCCCCTGTTTGTTTTGTATCTTAGCGGCATTACTTATGATTTTTCTCAAAACCAGTACGTAAAAACTGGTATTTTAGTGGCAAACACCGAACCTGAAGATGTCCGCATTTATGTTGATGGCGCTCTATCAGGAACCTCACCAGCCCGCGTTAAATTTATCACTCCAGGTGAACACGAAGTCTCGCTCCAAAAAGATAGCTACTTTACCTGGTCTAAACGTTTAGATCTTCGCTCAGGGAAAGTTACTTGGGTCGCTGGCGCCAGCGCTTACGTAACATTACTTAAAGAAAATCCAAGCTTAACCTCATGGGCAAGTAATGTCCTCGATTTTGATTTTTACAAAGATGGTTTGATCTATTTAACTGGCGATAGAATCGTAATTGCACCAGATCCACAAAGTGGTTCTGCAGTTATTCCCCTCCCCGTTCACATAGAGTCTTTCATTTTATCACCAGACCGCAACACCGCTTTATTAAATGGTGTTGGGCTTACTCGACTAGTGCTCAATGTTGAGACGAAAGAGCTAAGCGATATTTCCGCGCTTATGACCCCAGAGACAAAGTTACAATTCTCAGCATCAAACGAACTCTTGGCATTAAATGACAAAACTGGGGTATTAACCAGTATTGATACTAAAGCAATCACTCAAACACTTATCGCCAATGATATTTCAGCTGTAACCACTGTCGAAAATACAATCTACGCTTTACGCAAGACTCCAGTGGATTACGAGTTGATTACTTTCAATCGCACTAACGATCCAGCGACAGCAAGAGTCCTTACTCGTACACCAGTTTTTACTACAAGCCATATCATTGTCACTAAACAAAAGGAAATTTTTATTCTAGGTAACGGCACCGCATATTCTGTAGGTACAGATCTCAACCGCTTGGTTGATGGAGTCACAAACTGGCACTACAACTCTGACAATAATAGTATTTTACTTGCTTCTCCGTCAGAGCTACACCGTTATACTATCGGGGTGGGACTTGAACTCATTAGCCGTAGCAGCACTCCATTCAACGCACCGCTTTTACAAAACGACGTTGGTTATGTTTTTTATGGCCAAGATGGATATCTCCAAGCTCTCGAATTAGACCGCCGCGATCATCAAAATAACTACAGGCTTTTCCCTGCGTCGAATATCACCGAAGTTCTTTCCAAAAACGACACTGAGATTCTCTTTGTTCTCGACGAGGGAAAAATCACTGAGCTGCGAATCCGCTAACTTTAATTTAAAAAAACATCACCTTAAGGTGATGTCTTTTTTTATGCAGCGTCAATAGCTTGGTTCACCAGCAAGTCCGCTTCCTTATTTAACTCACGACGGACATGAGTAAAGCTAACTGTTTTAAAATTATTTCTGAGTTTTATGACTTCACCTGCCAACAGTTGCAAGGTCGGTTCTTTTATTTTGTACTGCCCTAACATTTGCTTAACTATCAATTCTGAATCCATATTCACTCGAACTTCAGTAGCTCCTAAGTTGTGAGCTTGTTCTAAAGCTCGAATCAGCGCTTTATACTCAGCCACGTTATTTGTCGCTTCACCTATATATTCCCCTACAGCGTAGAGAATCGCCCCTGTTTCATCTTTAATCACTACCCCAGTACCAGCAGGCCCAGGATTCCCTCTAGCTCCACCATCTGTATTTAGTACAACAATTTTACTCATGTATTTTGACGTCTATAATTCTTAGTTTAAGTTTCCGCATACCACCCCAATCATCTGCGAGAAGTTCTGCGGCTACATCTAGTATAGCACTGGTTTCAAGCTTGGCCGCAAGATAGCCCATACTGAAAGCAATAGAATCAACAAAGGTATTGCCAATCGCTAATGTCATTTGTAAATGCTGTTGTTCTTGACCAACAGTTCTTGTGCTTGCCATTCGTGCGCCTTCTAGCATAAAAACCGGTTTAGGATTACCGATACCGAAAGGCTCACAAAGGCTAACGGCTTCATACGTTGCAAGCGTGACATCTTTTTCGAGAAGCGCGGCATCAATCTCCAAAGTCGGCTCTTCGTTTTCAAATTGAGTTTGTTCAGCATAATCAAGAAGTGCTTCATAGAGAGCATTGATGTGTTCAGTTCTCACCGTCAAACCAGCGGCTTGCTTATGACCACCAAATTTTACCAACAGATGACTAGCCGATTTCAAAGCTTCGACAATATTGAAATTATTACCAGTTCGAGCTGAACCAGTGGATTCAACTTCACCACGTTCTAGAATTAGCACTGGTTTCTTATACTGTTCAGCTAGCCGACCAGCGATAAGACCCACAACACCCTTCGGCCAATCTTGATTGGTGAGCAACAAAACTTTACGATCGACAATCTGTGCCACTTGTTCTTGCGCTTCCGAAACCGCGCGCATTGTAATATCTTGACGGCGTTTGTTAATTTGCTCTAGCGCTGCGGCTAGCTCTTGAGCTTTCGCTGGGTCTTCTGAGAGTAAAAGTTCAAGCGCGACATCGGCATGCTCGAGCCGACCCGCCGCATTAATTCGTGGAGCTACGACAAACCCGAGCATGCGCGCATCGGGTGCTGTAGCGCGCAAATCGACACCAGCCGTAACAAGCAGTTGACGCAAGCCGAGCCACTTACTTTTCATCATAACTTTTAAACCCAACGAGACTAAAATTCGATTTTCACCGAGCAACGAATGACAATCAGCAACCGTACCAATTGCAACCAAATCGAGTAGCCATTTATCCCAACCAGCAACATACTTATCGTCCTCAATCTGCTTTATAGTCACCACGTTCTCGCGATGCCCTAGCAAAGCTTTGGCCAACTTGTAAGCCACCCCAACGCCGGTAATTTGATTATCCGGATAAACGTCGGCCGGGTTCTTTGGGTTAATCAAAGCGAAACTCTCAGGAGTTTCACCAGTTATTTCATGATGATCTGTAATAATTAAATCGATGTCGTTGGCTTTACAAAATTCGGCGACGTCGACTGAGTTGGTGCCACAATCAACTGTAATTACAACTGAGACACCATCAGCTTTAAGTTTTTCGAACGCTTCGACATTCAAACCATAACCTTCAGTAAAACGATCAGGAATGTAGCTTGATAA
>CAYOVR010000018.1:7749-16820 GCA_964407465.1 uncultured Candidatus Saccharibacteria bacterium | reverse complement strand
ATCCAGGAGAGTCGGTAACTGAAATTTTGAAAATTAGTAATGAAGAAAAACAGTCTCGCACTTTTTATACTAATTTACAAAATTTCGAATCTCAGGATGAGAGCGGTAGTCCTCGGTTCACGAATCGTAAGGAAGATTTAGCGACTTGGGTTGAAGTTTCAGAGGTCATTACGATTGGACCAGGAGAGACTATAGAAATTCCAATTAAGGTTAACGTACCGGAGAATGCCGATCCAGGTGGTCATTTCGCCGCAATGTTTTTGGAGACAAATCCTCCCGATGTGGATCAGGGTGGTCAGGTTGGAGTTAGTTCAAAACTCGGAACTCTTTTACTTCTCCGAGTAAATGGTGATTTTATTCAGAATGCTAACATCTTAGAATTTGCGACCAAAGACAAAAAGCGTTTTTTTACAGCTCTCCCTGTTTATTTTTACTATCGTTTTCAAAACGTAGGTGAAGATCACTTAAGGCCAGTCGGTGATGTCCTGATTACGAACATGTTTGGTCGAACGACCAAGATTTTACCAGCCAACCCGGTGGACGGAAGTATTTTACCTAAGAGTATACGACGTTTCGAAACGGTTTGGGCCAGTAGTTGGGGTGACCTTGAACAAGGAACGGATCCAGAGATTCCTAGCCCAGCAGGTCCAGGATTTTTGGATCAGGTAAAATACCAGTGGCACAATTTTGCTTTTGGAAAGTACAAAGCCTCCTTAAGTGTTGTTTTCGGAACTAAAGAACTTAAGTCGGATAGAAAAAGTTATACGTTCTATGTTATCCCATGGCAGTTACTAACTGTTATAATTTCAGGATCAGTGATAGTCCTCGTTGTCGGACGCTTCAGTATCAAGCGATACAATCGTTACATTATCAATCAGGCGACTAAAAGCCAGCCTCCTAAAAAAAGACGGACCAAAAAAGAACAAAAACCGCTCTAAGATACAGAGCGGTTTTTTTGATAAATCCGATCCCCTTGTTGTACGAAAAGTAGAGGGGACCAAATACTTTTCTTAACAACAAGGGAAATCGTCTTTATCTTGGAATGCCTGGTGGCGCAGGTGGTTGATGTTGTTAAGAAAACCATCGGAGCGGAGCGACTGGTTTTAGTACAACATCAACCACCTGCTAACTGAGGCTATATGGTATAATATAAGTACTTAAACCATATGAACTTGATACAAAAAATTGTAATTTTATCTATAGTTTTCTCAGTTTTGGCGAGCCCGGTATTAGCTGAAACTTTAACCGGAAGCAATTATCGTATTGAAGATGCGACCATCGACGGTGGTGGTGAAAACAGTGCTTCCACAAACTATCGCTCGGTTGATTCTATTGGTGCAGTTAGCGACGGCGGTTCGGCTTCAACTAACTTCCGTTCGTTACTTGGTTTTATCTGGCCAGCGTTCCCTGGTGTTCCAGGAGTTCCAACCCTAACTAACACTGGCGGCACTTTGTATAACTCACTAGATTTTGTTGTAGCCATTGGTGGAAACAGTAGTGATACTGAGTTTGCTATTGCGATTTCATCTGATAACTTTACGACTACAAATTACGTGCAAACAGATGATACTGTTTCAGCGACTGAGGCCTGGCAAACTTACGCCAACTGGGGAAGTGGTAGTGGTGAAAGGATTGTCGGACTTTCTCCGAGCACAACTTACAAAATCAAAGTAAAAGCTCGACATGGAGTAGATACTGAGACAGGTTTTTCGTCTGAAGCAAGCGCGAGTACAAGTAGTCCTAGTTTAACGATTACTTTTGCAGGAGTTGCATCCAGTACTAGCGTGGCTGGCGAAACTACAACCATAACCACAACAAGCAACGCCATCACTTACGGAAGCTTAATTGTGAGCACACCAACGGTAGCGGCTCATACGGTTACAGTGAGTACAAATGGTGTGAGTGGATACACGACGACACTACAACACGATGGAGAATTAAGGACGTCTGCCGGTGCTGACATCAATGGGGTTTCTGGTACAAATGCTAGTCCCGATGTTTGGCCAGTCGCGGTAACCACAGGAGCGTTTGGTTATCATACAACGGATAGTGTTCTATGTACGGGTAGTACTAATCGTTTTTCGGCAAACAATACTTATGCCGCTATTACCACAACACCATCGGAAGTCGCTTGTAACAGTGGGCCTGCTTCAAGCGAAGGTACAACCTTGGTCTATAAACTTGAGATAGGGAGCTTGCAGGAGTCGGGATCGTATCAAAATATTTTAACTTATATTACCTCAGCACAATACTAATATGCGCTTAAAGACTATAATAGTAGCTTTCGTTCTGTTCATTTTTCCTCTGCAACTATTTGCTCAGAATAGCGAACAACGTTTAGAGGTTCAAGGGTTAGCCTTGAGCCCGTTTTTAATCGAAACTGAGCTTGAAGCAGGTGACGTGCAGCTCCATACTATTACACTGACCAACACAACGAATCTCCCGCTCCCGATTGAAATTAGCATTAATGATTTTGTGCCAAATGGAGAAACAGGGGAGACTGTTTTTTTAAATAGTGGTGAGGAAAGCGATCCCCGGTTTTCTTTAAGTTCGTGGATTCGTATTGTTAATCAGCCCGATTTTACCATTGAGCCCGGTGCACAAACAGAAGTTCAGTTTGCGATTGAACCGCCAGTGGACGCAGAGCCTGGATCTCATTATGGGGGTCTGTTGTTTTCATACCGTCCCACAGTTTTAGCAGATACATCAGTTACGGTTACTCAGAAAGCAGGAGTTTTGGTTATCGCGAAATTGGGGAATGCGAACTATCGTGCGACTGTGACAAGTTTTCGTGCAGAGCCTAGTTTAGATTATTCAAACGTTAATTTCTTTCCTTCAATTTTTAACCAAGGCAACGCTCACATCAAACCAAAAGGTGATGTGGTTATTGAAAACATGTTTGGCCGACAAGTTGGCAGTGTTCCGGTAAACCGCGATGCCAATATTATTTTGCCAGAATCACAACGTAACTTTCAGAGCACTTGGGAATCCGGTTGGCGCCTTGGTCGCTATACCGCAACAGCAATTTTGTTTTACGGCAACCCAAAATTGGAAATTCGCACAACTACAGTTTTTTGGATAGTCCCTTGGCAAAGACTCCTGGTCGTTATTTCCGTCCTCGTACTTCTAGGCTTGATAGGCTATACTTCAGTCAAGCGATATAACCGTTGGCTCGTGTCTCGTAATAACAAATTGTAAGAATTATTGTATGAAACGATTTATAGGATTGATATTTGGTGTAGTGGTTGTACTCAGTGGTTTGTGGTTGATACCCCAGTCGGTTGAGGCTCTGACAATTTCACCAATTCGAGTTGAGCTCGCGGCTGATCCTGGCGGAGAAGCTAGTGGCACGTTCAAACTTTTTAATGAACTCACGACACCACAAACTTATTACATTAAGTTTGTGAAATTCGAAACTAAAGATGAAACAGGTGAACCAGCTTTTGTCCCTGGTACTGATGGATTGCCAAGTTGGGTAACTGCACCTTCTAGTGTTGAGGTTCCGCCAAAAGAATTTTTAACTATCGATTTTAAAATTAATGTTCCTCGTGATGTTGACCCAGGTGGATACTTCTCTGGTATCCTTGCAACTAAAAATGTTCCAAGCGCGGAAGAAGAAGGTGACATTGCACTTGAGAGTCAAGTTGGTTCATTAATTTTGTTTCGAGTGAATGGTGCCTTTACAGAAGGAGAAACAATTTTAAGTTTCAACACGGTAAAGAAGAAATCGATGTTCTCATCTTTGCCCGTAGAGTTTGAATATCGTTTTCAAAATAGTGGGGAAGACAGAGTTAAGCCAGTTGGCGATCTTACAATAAGAAATCTATTTGGGTTTACCAGTAAAGTCATTGATGCCAATCGTACAGGTGGAAATGTCTTACCAAGAAGTATTCGTCGCTTCACTACGGCTTGGGTTACGTCTGGAGGGGACAGGACAGAACAGCACAGCACAGATGTCTCATACGCTCCGGACGACCTCTCTTATTTCGAAACCCTAAAATGGCAATGGAATCATTTTGCTCTTGGTCGTTATACCGCCACTCTCCAGTTTACGGTCAACAATGACGCCTCTCGGCATTACACCGAAGCCCTTAGTTTTTGGGTCATCCCATGGCAGTTACTCATCACAATCGTTGTAGTTACCGTCTTAGTTGGTGGATTGTTACTTGGTGCCGCAGTAATAATTGCATTATTCATCCTCAAACGTACCCGCTCGTAGCGAATAGAAAATATCGGATCAATGAAATAAGGCTCGTTCATAATTTTTGAACGAGTTTTAATTTTCAAAAATTTATGATCAGAATTAGCGCTTATTACCGCGTTTTCCATTGACAATTCGCCTAATTTTTGCTATAATAAGTATAGATTTGTTAAGTTAGACCAAAATCAGTCTTACCTAACAGCCGAATAGAAAGAAAAAAACAATTTAAGTTCATTCAGAAACCAAAATTTGTTTCTGAAAAAGCCAAGCAACCCCGGGTGCTCTTTCTTGTTTTGACCCGGAAAACAAAAATAAAATGTCCATAGGAAACTTACCGTTATTGTTGACTGTACGTCAGGCTGCAGAAGTCTTGAATGTTCATCCGAACACTATTCGCAATTGGGAACGCGATGGTGTTCTTGCTGGTATTCGAATTGGTAATCGTCGTGACCGCCGTTTTGCAAAAGAAACTATTTTGCTCTTGGGCGGTTTTATTGTGGCCGTACCGGAGGCTCAAATCTAGCAGTACATCGATCTTATGAGTTTAAGAATAAATCACAACAAATTTCTAAAGACCGTCGCAGCGCTAACCTGCGTGCTTTTGATAGCCGTTGGATTTATAACAGCTTACTCATTTCAATCAACGGCCAATGCTGCCTTCCCAAAGTTAATTAACTTTCAAGGGAAGTTGACTGCGGTAAGCAATGGTACGAATGTTGCAAATGGTACTTATACTTTTCAGTTCAAAATTTACGACGCACCGACAGGTGGAAGTTTGTTATGGACAGAAACATACGATCAAGCTCCTGTTGATGTTTGTCAGGAACTTCAAGTAACAAGCGGTGTGTTTAATACAAAGCTGGGTTCATGTAATCCGTTGACCATTGATGTTACTGGTGGCGATTTATATTTGTCAGTTAACTTTGACCCTGGTACAGGATACGATGGTGAAATGACTCCACGTAAGCAACTTGTTGCTTCGGCTTTTGCGTTTAATGCTAACAACGTTGTAGGTGATGGTAGAATCGATATTGCTTATGCGCCGGGAGATGCAATAAACCCAGGCGCAGAAATTAATTACGCGCCAAGTGTGGCATCAAGTAATAATGCACTTCAAGTTACAAGCGGTGCGAATGTCACTGGAGCAGCTTTAGTTGTTACTCAAGCAGGAACGGGTCTTGGTCTCGACTTGGCTGGTGCTGGTGGCTCATCGAGAGTTATTAACTCGACATCTTCGGCTTTGGTTTTGCAGACTACAACATCGGGAAATATTAACTTGAATTCTGCTGGTGGTACTCTTGAACTTCAAGACAATACAAACGTTACTGGCGCATTAACTGCTACCGGTGTTTTGCAAGGTGGTGGTGCAACAGCAACAACATACTCTCGTGTGGGGACAGCCTCTACAGGACATAGTCTTAGCGCATCAAACGACTTATTAATTTCAGACGAACTCGAAGTTGACGGCGTCGCTTACTTCGATGGCACTATCGATACCACATTCACTGCTGGTTCAATAGTGTTTGCTGGTACTAACGGAGTATTGGCTCAAGAGAATGCTGGTTTATTTTATAATGATTCAGTAACTACTAACCTAAATGAATTAGGCATTAATAACACTAACCCTGCTTATACTCTAAGTGTTCATTCTGCTTCTGAGGCAGCGGCGAACTTTACAACACCCACTAGTGGTATAGCTGGTACGGATGGTTTTTATGTAGGATATACTGATTCAGCTTCTACTGCGTGGTTATGGAACTATGAGAATGGATCTATCTCTTTTGGTACAAATGCCGCTGGAAGAATGGGTTTAACTCCGTTAGGTAACTTAATACTTAATACATCACTTGCAGAACAGAATACACGACTCTATGTCTCAGATAATCTTTCTAGTCCTTCTTGGACTACAGCAGGAAGAGCTTTACAGTTTGCCGCAGCTACTTACACTGATACATCTGGATCTGGAACAGTTGCCAGTCGTGTTGCTTCTTCATTTGCTCAACCAACTTTTGCATCTTCTTCTGCCGTTACTGTTACAGACGGTGCAACATTATACGTTGCCAACGCCCCAGCAAACGGAACGAACACAACCATTACCAATCCATATGCTCTTTGGATTGATGCTGGTTCAAGTAGATTCGACGGTTTAATTACTGGTAATCTTGGCGCGACAGTTTTAGGTGCTACAACTTCAATCAATGATTCTTCAAACTTCGCTACAAATATTAACACGGGAACTTCTGCTGGGACAGTAACAATTGGAAGCACAACATCCGCTCAAGCTATTTTATTACAATCAGGTACTGGTGATGTAACTATAACTTCTACCGATCAGTTTATTGTTAATACAACTGGTACTATTGAACTTCAGGACAACACAAATATTACTGGTGCGCTTACCACAACTGGTGTCCTTCAGGGTGGCGGCGCAACAGCAACAACATATTCTCGTTTAGGAGCTGGAACTACTACTCATTCTCTAGGTGCTGCTGACGACTTGCTCGTTACTGATGACCTAGAAGTTGATGGTGATGCTTTCTTTGATGGCAACTTAACTGTGACTGGAACATGTACCGGCTGTGGTGGGGGATCATCTTCATTACAAGGCGCTTATGATGGTGGTAACACGATTTTAACAGCGTCCGCAACTGACATTGCTTTCACCTTCGCTGCTAATACTGCATTAACTCTAGATGCAGCAACCACAGACACAACGGAAACCACAGGTGTTATAGACTTAAATGTTGATTCAGCCACAGACTTAGCTTCTGCTATGGATGTGTTCTTTAGGTCAACAGGGACGACGGCAGCTGCTACAAATTATGGTGTAAAAATTGGTTATGATCCAGAACACGCGACCAACGCCAGAACCACAAGACTTTTGGATATTGATGTAAGTGGTGATACCGGTTCCCTTGCCGATACAATTTATGGTGCTTACATTGATGTTACAACAGCTACAAACACTTCCGATACAACTTACGCGGCAGTGTTCCAAGGTGGTAATGTTGGTATCGGCGATACTACTCCTGGATCAATGCTTGAAATTAATACTCGTAGTGCCACAACAACTGGTTTAATTATTTCTGGTTTTGCTGGACAAGACAACAATAATCCATTATTGCAATTAACGGCAACACCAGGTTCAGCCGTCTTAGGGTTGTTCGATGCTAATGGACGTATGTACCTTAACGCTGGAGCTTTGGCTAGCTTTGGTCCTAACGATTTAGATGTTGCCTTAGCTCTTTCACCTCGTACGAATAGTACTAACGCACAAATTATTCGGGGTGTAGCTGGCCATAGTGGAGCAATTTTCTCAATCCAAGATAGTGGTACGACAACAAACTTTAGCGTAACCGCTGCAGGAGCAGTGGCAGCATCAGGGGCTTTGCAAGGTGGGGGAACTTCATCTGTCGCTTATTCAAGGTTAGGGACAGGCACTACAGGACATTCGTTAGGCGCTGCTGATGACTTTTTGGTCTCAGATGACTTTGAGGTTGATGGTGACGCATTTTTCGACGGTAATATTACGATTGCGGGTACGTGTACGGGTTGTGGTGGGGGATCGCAGACACCGTGGACGGGAAACATAGATGCAGATAACTTTTCGTTATTAGACTTAGGTGCTAATGTCACTTCTCGGGCAGCGATTGCTATTGGTTCAGCTGATAACGGTTCTGGAGCATCTGGTGCAGTTACTCTTAACACTGGAACCGGCACAACCTCTACCGGAGGACTAACTTTGGTCACTGGAAACGCCTCTGCTGGTACAGCTGGCAATGTTTCTATAGACGTCGGCACTTCAACATCAAGTAACGGTTCTATTCTAATTGGTACTGCAGCTCGCACACAAACTATCACAATCGGAAACTCAACTGGCGGGACAATCACAGTTGGTGCAAGTTCTGGTTCAGATTTGGTCTTAAATGATGCGCAATGGAGTGTCACAGGTGCTGGTGCCGCAGCGTTCGCTTCACTTGATGTCGCGGGTGTTATTCAGGCTGGCTCATCAAACGTTGATCTTACCGACGCTAGCGGTTTTATTCAACATGATTCTCTAGTTGATTGTTCGGATACACAAATTTTGAAATGGGCTGCGGGCGGGGGACGTTGGGGTTGCGCAACCGATGAATCTGGTGGCGGCTCAAGCTTGCAAGCTGCCTATGGTGGCGATGTTGACGGCAGTAACGCAACAATTTCTCTAACTACCGCAGACGATTCACTTGTATTTACTAACCCTTCTTCGAGTGGTACTGATAGCGCATTTGTGGTTCAGGTGGATCAGGCTAATACAACAGCGGCTGTTGTGGGGCTAGATATAGTTCAACAGTCAAACGCCGCTAACGGTGTTAACTTAACTGCCAACGCGATTGATGGTGAAGTTGGATTGAATATTACCGCCAATGCTCTTACAAGTGGTAACGGCTTAGCTATAGCTTCATCCTCAACGGCACTAACCGGAGCTTTGGCAAAACTAACGCTTAGTGGTTCCGATGCTGCAAATACTGGTTCAGTGTTGCGCATTGATAATACTGGAACAGCAAGTGCGACAACAGGTTTGTATATTGATCACCGTGCGACTGGTACAGGTAATTATGCTCTCAGAATTAATGATGTCTCTGGTGACACCACCCCGTTCATTGTGGATGGAGATGGCCGAGTCGGTATTGGTACCGAATCAATTAGTGCAAACGCAGCTACTGAACGATTATTACAGGTTGGTTCAGAAACTAGACGTGGCAACGCTTCAGTCTATGGTGAAATTATTAGTAAAGGATCGGATGAGCATACACCACTTACAGGAATTAAAGATGTCTTTGTTTATGACACTACTGGTGACAGTGATGGTGGTCGTTGGATTGATTGGGCG
>CAYOVR010000018.1:3340-7739 GCA_964407465.1 uncultured Candidatus Saccharibacteria bacterium | reverse complement strand
CGACTACAGATAATCTTTCATGGTATGCTGAAGCGCTTGACGATAGTTCGAGTGATCCCTGTGTCATTGCTACTGATGATCGTTGTTACAAAGCTTCTTTTCCACGAAAAGCTATTTTAGTTGTTACGACTGACGCACTTTATATCTTTGACGCTGCAACTAATGATATGTGGATGAAGTTTTCCCAAAACGCTTCCGTTTATGCTTTAGGAGCCGATACTAACAATGATCCGTCATCAGTCTTTGCACTCAATGGTGTGATTTATGTTGGAGCTAATGGTTCGAGCGCTGGAGGCTTGTACGCCTTTGACTTTGTGAATGATCGTATGTGGAATTATAACGGAACCAACCGTTCCGCTGCCACCACTGGTATTAGCGGTCGAAATGCCGCTGTGTCCTATACCGTGGAAAGTAACTTAAAGCTCGAAATTTCACCTGTTGGAACAGCTGCTGAGTGGGAACGAGTAAATGATGTTCATGCGGTGGTAATGTCTCGTACTCAGTCTGCTGTGACAGCGCTTGGTGCTGCAACAAACACTAACCCTGCTTATGGTAAAGTCTTTATTGGTCTTGCTACTGATTCAGGTATTACACTTATAAACCCTTCGGGATTTGTATTGCATCAATATTCGGACGTGACCGCTGATGACTACACCTCGGTTGTGATTTCAAGTAGAGGGTTTCTTTATGCCTTAAATACTACGCAAGACCAGTTAGAACGTTGGGATACTATTGATACGGATAAAGCTAGTGAAGTTAACGGTACCTTTAGTCGTAAGTGGGATGAGACTATTGGAACTGGTCCGGCTTTAGCGTCAGCGACGTTTAATATTATCGCGGGTGCGCCGGATAACTTAGAAATAGCAGAACGTGCTTCGAATAATTTAAATACAGAAGACGTTATTTATGTTGGGCACAGTCTTGGCATGGCTGAGCTTCATGAGCATACTACCCAAGCTTTTGGTTGGGTTAAGTACTATAATGATACTCGCCAAACCCCTATGATGATGCTTGCCGGTATCAATGATATGGTTTTGCCAATGGATGACACCTCAGGTACTCAGGCGCAGGATTTGGCAATTGCTAATACCGACATGGCTATCGTGGGGGGGCCGACTCTTGGAGTAGATGGAGTCCAAGGTAAAGCGATTAATTTTGATAATAGTAACGATTATTTATGTTCAGATGCTAACCAAAATAACGTTTGTGATGTTGATACGGCCTTTAATATGTCCACTGTTGGTTGGACCCTCTCTTTGTGGTTCAAACATTCAGCCACTGCTCCTTCTGGTGCAATCGACACTATTTTTGAAAAGTGTGTTACTGCAGCTCCCGCGCAGGGTATAGGGTGCGTTATTGCTTATATGAATACTTCTGGTCAGATAGTTGTGGCTAATGATGATGATGCCACTTGGACTCGCCCTGACGGCGGCGGCGCAAACTCTTACGATATTACCGCAACTTCAACGTATGCGTATAACGATAACCAGTGGCACAATTTGATTATTAGCAGAACCAACATCAATGACGTAGATTCAT
Source organism: uncultured Candidatus Saccharibacteria bacterium (assembly GCA_964407465.1). Classification (GTDB taxonomy): domain Bacteria; phylum Patescibacteriota; class Doudnabacteria; order UBA920; family UBA920; genus JADZEH01. The sequence continues at coordinate 6,200 of CAYOVR010000018.1, read as the reverse complement.
GGATTGATGGTCAGGGTATGACCCTTTCAACTCCAACTGCTAACACCATTACCTTAGACGGAAGCCAGATTGTGACTCTTGGGGCTTCTTGTGTCACAACCGTAACTATTGACTGTGGTGCGGTGACAAACGTTTGGGACGGAGCCATTGATGATGTTCAGTTTATTGTGGGTACAACAACCCAAGCTACTATGACTCAGCTTTACGTCCGCCGCTATTTTAATGTCGAACGTCCTCGAGTTACTAAAAAAACAATTTCAGTGACTAACGCTACTTCGGCAACTTCAACATCACTTACTGATACTGGTGAGGCTTGGAATGCCAATGAATTTGCTGGGGCCATCGTTGAAATTACTGGCAGTGATGATACTGATTGTGTTGGTGTGTCTAGACGCGTCTCATCTAACACGGCAACAGCTCTAACCTTTACTCCTGCAGTACCAGGGGCTTGTACGCTAGATACTTCGGCCGATTTTGCAGTCGATCCAGAAGCTTTATTTGGAGGATCAAGCTCTGTTGGCGGTATAGGTATTTCAGCTGAAACACCTCTTGGCGAAGCTCGTCAGATGTGTGTTGGTACCAATAGTGGATCCGATACCGGAGCCGTAACTTGTTACAATCACCAAGATGGTCCAAGTCTTGTGGCGGATGTCTATCATAGTCAAGCTAGTCAAACTGATAACAATGGAACAGACTGGACAGGTTCAAACTATGATGAAATGATGGCCATTGATCTTTCAACGCGCACGCTTGTTATGGCATCCGAAGCTCACTTTACAGCTATTACGGAAGACGTGCGTCTTGGACAAGGTTTGGACTATGTTGCTAACCAGTTGTATAATATTCGTCAAGAAATTGTGCTAGATGGTATAACTGCCGTGGGAAGTATGGGTTCTGAAATCGGCTTTACTGGGGGTGCTGACTTAGCCGAGTTCTATTATTCAACACAAGCACTTGAACCTGGTCAGGTTGTGGTTATTGATAGAGCAGGAGACGGCGACGATGTCGTACGTTCCACCCGTGCATATAGCGGGGGGATACTTGGTGTAGTATCAACTCAACCGGGTATAATCCTTGGACTGCGAGCGGAGGATGGCTTCCCTATAGCGTTGACTGGTCGTATTCCAGTGAAATTTAGTATGGAAAATGGTCCGGTAAAAGCAGGTGATTATCTAACTTCGTCATCAATTCCTGGGTATGCCATGCGTGCTACGGGCGCTGGGCCAACTATTGGTAAAGCTTTAGCCGATAGCATTCCTGAACAAGACATGGCTGTTTGTTCAGCTCATGGTGAAGGTCTTCCCGATAATATTAAGTGTAGTGAGGTTAGCGTTTTCGTTGAACATGGTAACTTCTCTGGTTTGCCAATTGAACAGCTAATGCAAGAGATGCGCGTCTCGGTGTCCGCTGTTGGTGATTTAATTGAAGACAGTACCGAAGGTTTAGTTGAAGAGTCAGATGAGGAATCTCAAGCTTTAGTTGGTACTGGCTTAGACAACGACATCGATGATTCACTAACCACTGATGAAAAAATCTTAGTGTTCTTAAAACATATCAAAGCTGAGAAAGTCGCAGCGGGACAAGGAGTGTCTGCTGAGTTATTTACAGATCGTGTTAGCGCCGCGTTTGAAGTTATTTCTCCTCAAGTTACAACAAGTGGTTTAAGAGTTGAAGTCATTGGTAAGCTCGGTGGAATTATCGATATGCTTAGTGACGTTACATTCTTCGGTCGTCCATATCTCAACAACGATACTGCAGGGTTTGCGATAATTAAAGAAGGCCATACAACTGTCGATGTTAAGTTCGATAAAGAATATATAGAGCAACCGGTGGTTGTGGCTTCTATTGCTGGCGAACTCGATAGTGAAATTATAAAAGCAGGAGATGTCGAAAGAATTAAAGAGATTCAAAAGTTACAAGATGATTTAGCAATTGAGTTGTTCGAACAGGGTATTCAAGCATTGGTCATTAAGAAGAATGTCTTTGGCTTCACTATATTATTGAATAAGCCGGCTCCAAAAGATGTATCTTTGAGCTGGATTGCTCTTGCGGTTAAAAATCCAAAGATTTTTGAGAGCGAAGGACTCACTGAAGAAGTAGCCGATGAGACAGAATCAAATCCGGAAGTGCTCGGCGAGAATACTTCATCTGAAGAACAGGAGTCGTCTGAGGGAAATAGTGAATCTTCAAATGAAGATGCTTCTCCTCAAGAGGAGACTATAGTGGAAGAACAGTCACCTCCAGCAGAAGAACCCTCACCGCCTGCTGAGGAACAGCCCGAACAATCACCTCCACCATCGGAAGAGAGTCCACCACCATCTGAGTAGAGAAATTTGGAGAGCTTGGGCAAGTTTGGTATAATTACACTATATAATAGATAACTTTTGACATGACAAAAATACACACAAGGCTTACAGAAGACATCCCGCCAGTAAAATCAACAAAAATCGGCAAGGCAAAAAATATGGTTACTAAAAACCCTCTATTAATAGCTGGGTCGTTGTTTATTTTGTTGTTGATTGGTTTTGGGGGATGGCAATATCAGCAAAATCAAGAGCTAAAAAATCAGGTTGGTCAGCTCACTGGTGATAGCGGCGCTTCTGAGAAAGAAGTAAAAGAGCTAGTAGAAACCGTGGGGAAGCTCGTAGTTTTGCCAGAAAATGAGCAACCAACAGTTGCTACAGTGACAGATCCTTCAAAACTTGAAGGCCAAGCTTTCTTTACTAGCGCACAAACTGGTGACAAGGTTTTAATTTATGCCACTGCAAAAAAGGCGATACTCTATAGACCATCACAGAATAAAATAATTGAAGTTGCTCCAGTAAAATTAGATGATGTAGAAGGTAGCGAACCTCAGGTT
>CAYOVR010000018.1:0-3330 GCA_964407465.1 uncultured Candidatus Saccharibacteria bacterium | reverse complement strand
TTCCAATTAACGTCCAGAACGCAAGCGGTAAAGACGGCTTAGCAGAAAGAATAGCGGGACGGTTGAAAGTTTTAGGTTTTCAGTCGGTTAGTATAAGCGATGCTCCCAGTGGAGCTAGTGATGTTACATCGATGAATTTTGGTGAACAGTATAAAACAATCGCCTCTGAAATAAATACAGTATTAAATGACCAAGCGGCAACCGAAATTCAAATTGGTGCACCAGACGTAACCTTAATCTTAGGTTCTGATTTCAAAGAATAGCTTCATATGCAGGTACGACCTCATCAATGGACTCATCATCACACACACCGATTGTTCCATCTGTCGGTGTTTTTGTCATTTGTAGCGATTATTTGTTCTGTAATCGCTGGTCAATTATTAGTTTGGGTGCAGACAAACGCGGATGAAGTTGTTTCGCTAAGCGCTGTGGTGGCCGGTATTAATGATAATCCACCGACGGAAGTTACCACAGGGAGTAGTGCATCTCCTGATTTTCCAAGTGTCATACCGCAAAGACCACTTGCGGACCATTTGAATAATTCTAAAGGTGTGTTCGTGACTGTCGATATGGCTGCGGCCGACGCAGTGTATAAGACGGATGGAAAAACCTCCAAACCATATTGGTTAATAAATACACAATACCCACGTTTTATAGGGTTAACCAGTGTTCCAAATACTACTGTTTACATAGAAATTCGCTCACCGTTAGAAGTCACAGCTACGGTTAGATCTGATGATAGTGGTGCTTGGTCGTGGGTAAGTCCCGTACCTTTGTCAGTAGGTAAACATACCGCAACTTTTGCTGTAAGCAATCTTGATAATCCACCAACATTCAGCGGTTTGACTATAGATTTTGTAATTGATTTGTCTGATGGTGAAGAAACAGATCCTACTGTGCCATTTGATCCAGTAATCATAAACGGTGGTGGGCCAGATATATTATTCGACGTTCAAGTAAGAATCTTGGAGCAATTTAAAGTGATTGATCAAGGCCATGAAGTGGCAGCCCGAGTTAGATTAATTAATTTTGGAAGTGCTGGTAGTCCGGTTGATGTCACAGTCCATTATTTAATTACCGATGAAAATGACAAAGTAATTTCTCATACCACTGAAACGGTTGCGGTGGCAACTCGACTTTCGATGTTAAAAACTTTTCAAACAGTGAGTAATTTTCCTCCTGGAAGATACTCATTGATTGTTAATGTTCCAAGTACTACTATTACAGCCACAGCTACAGATATCTTTGAAGTTAGGTCTTCTGTGGTTCCCATTGCGGCTACCTCTAGTAAGTTCCCTTCACCTGAAGTACTGTTAGTAATATTATTGATTGTCTTTGTTGTCTTTGCATATATTGAGCTTCATCAAATTGCTGGGTTATCTCAAGAGATAGCGAAGTTACGGCACCCAGAATTAAAGAGTAAATAAAAAAATAGCGCATTAAGCGCTATTTTTTTTGGTGGACCCTACCGGGATCGAACCGGTCGCCTCCTGCTTGCAAAGCAGGCGCTCTACCAAATGAGCTAAGGGCCCTATTTATTGACGATGCGGTAAACCGCCCGTCAAACGTAAATTTGAGCGAAGCCCAAATTTACTTCCTAAAGACTGCTAAGTACTTTATTCCAACTTCACCACATTTCTAAAATCTGGCGAAGTCTCTATAAACCACTAAGCTGATCAAGTAATTTGGGAACCCTGTTTTTTATTGGCCGCGGATGCCGCAAGCGGCCTCACTTCCTAAAGATTATCATCTACAATTACTGAGAGCTACCTGGTCCTGAAACCACTGTTTCAATGAAACCAAAGTTTAGAACACCAAAAATCCAAAGAACTGCCAAAATACAAAACAATAATCCAACTAGTCGATACCACGTATATGTTCCAGCAAAGCCATCGCGCATATACTTTTCTGCAAATCTGATAGTACCAGTAAACTCGGTTAATTTTACCGTATACTTCATCATCAAGACACCAGCGATGAATATAAGTGGACCCAAGATGAATCTCATAGTTTTGATTTTACTAATTACCCGTGGTGGGCATACCTGGATTCGAACCAGGGACCTCGTCATTATCAGTGACGCGCTCTAACCAACTGAGCTATATGCCCGCGTCGTACTTATCTACGACCACTCCACATTTATTAAAATAAATCTGTCGTGGTCTCCGCTAAGTACTCCTCTGTCCCAAATTGCTTTTTAAAACCACTAAGGTGATCAAGTAATTTGGGAACCCTATCTTTTGGTCGCGGATTGAATAAATTCACTTCATAAAGATAGCATGGATTGAAGAAACTCGCCCTTCAAAATGACGGGCTAGAACTTATTTTATCAAATTATAGTCATTTTGACAATAGTCCATAAATATAGTACGGTAAATATACGAATTGAACAGATTTGAAATAAAAATAGACGGAATTTCTCTGTAGTCGCAACAAGCGGTACAGGCCAGACACATAATGTTTTTCTCAAAAAATAAAAGCGTTGTAGGTGTAGATATAGGCACCGCATTCATTAAGATAGCGCAGGTAAGCCATGGTTCGAAAAAAACCTTGGACACCTACGGAATTGTTAATGCAGCGGTCTCTTTTGATGCCCACGCTAATCAAATGAGCGTCATGACCGCAGCGGACGTTTTAAAGCGTTTGCTTGCTGAGGCTCAGGTCTCTGCGAAGCATTGCATCGTTAGCTTGCCGAATAATGCTGTATTTACTTCGGTTATTGATATGCAACAGCTTTCTGAAGATCAGATGGAATCTGCTATCACTTTTGAAGCTAAAAAGTATATTCCACTGCCTTTGGCTGAGGTCATCTTGTCGTGGTCTGTTGTTTCTAAAGATTCCCAGCTTGGACGCCAGAAAGTCTTATTGATTGCAGTGCCAAAACAGGTTCAACAAAGCTACGTCCAGCTATTTAGTATGACCGGACTCGAGCTATCGATTATTGAGATTGAAGCATTGGCTCTTATCCGTTCGTTATCAACTGCTACCTCAAAAAATAGTGTTATAATAGATATAGGCGCTCGTAACACAGGGTTAAATGTTGTTATGGATGGTGTTTTGCAGTTGACCCGCAATTTAAGCATTGGTGGTTCTACAATCACGGATACAATCGCTAAAACATTAAATGTTAGCATCCCTCGCGCCGAACAGTTTAAGAAAGATTTCGGTCTCAGTAACGCAGAGTTTATTCCCGAGACGATTAAGCCCGTGATGAGTACGATTAAGAATGAGGTCAAGCAGTTGGTGAGTATTTACGCGGCTCGTTCTGTCCCTGTACAAAAGCTTATTTTAACTGGTGGTGGCGCAAATTTACCTGGGATAGTAACTTAC
>CAYOVR010000017.1:0-17060 GCA_964407465.1 uncultured Candidatus Saccharibacteria bacterium | reverse complement strand
TCCGCTACCCGTTACGAGCCGTGAGGATGGGAGGCGGGAATCTGATCAGACCCTACTATAGATGTGATTTTGTATGTCTCTGGACGAAGTAAGACTATATTAAAATCTATAGTACCACTAGCTGGCGAAGTCACCCCTGTCACATCAATGCTTTCAATGTGGTTAACACTGGATGAATCACTGGTTAGGATTGCTGTTGCGAATCCGTCTTCGTTGGTAATAACCGAAGATGGCTCTATTGTTCCCCAAGTGGGAGTAAGGGTGAATTCGTGATTAGAGAGAGGGTTTCCATATGTATCTAGGCAAAGCAGGGAGAACAAAAGGAAATCAGTTCCATTTGCGACTACTGATGACGGGCTAAGTCTTAGCTTAAGTTGTCCCGCATCGAAGGTATATGTGTTGTCGCTTATAAAGACATAGCCTTCATTGTGGATCGTATGGAAAGGATGCAGGGGCAGATCAACCGGAGTGGCTGGATCAAATCTAGATGTTTCATAATAGACAACTAGTTCTTGTGTTGGATCAGAATCAAACGTCAATCTAGTGTGCTGCTCTCCGTCTTCTACCCATTCATTGTCTGCGATAAAAGAATTTCTGAGAGTATACGTTACCTCGTACTCGTGATCCTTATCTGTTGTAATAGAAGTAGCTAGAACATTGGTTGAAGTTTCGCTGTCACATGAGACAACTACACCATCGGTCAGATCTATAACCGACACATTATATATATCCTCAAATGCCAAGTATAGATTTATAGTTCCGCTTCCATTAACAACCTGCTTGGCTATCAAACCAAGAGATGGTGTTGCAGCATCCCAAGGGGTAGCGTCATCCCAAAATGCTATTTGTCTATATTCAATTGGCGTCGAATCATTCGTGTGCACTATGATTGGTGCGCCCTGGCGAGAAGTGTATTGAAGAGTTACTGGATTCTCGGTAATAACTTCTTCATGCATGCGAGCGTATAGATAGTGCTCTCTAAATGGCTGCTCGATATTATCATATGCGTAATCCTGCTGATAGTACCAGCCAGAGTTAATCTGTGGGAACCACTCGGCAGATGGACCAGGCTCAAGGCGAGCCTTGACCAATATCGGACTAAAAGAATACACCCCTCCATCTTCTGTTTCTTCGATAGCCCCTTCGGGATACTCAATACTGGTTCCGTCATCTACTGCTGGGTTAACCACATTTGTATCAAGCCAAATAGTTACACCAGACCCTTGAGTTATACTAACCCCGATCCAGGTAACGATATAGTCATCAGTATGAGCTAACCCAAAGTCATCACGGTCAAGCTCTAGTGTGGTCAAGTGATAGTTTGTGTTTCCTGCTGGCTGTGAACCACCAAATCTCCATGGACCATTCTCGTCAACGACGCCTTCAAATGCAGTTGCTTGCTCTGCTTCGAACATACCCCATACCGGAGATGTTACAGGATAAAGCCCGCCAGACCCGGAACTAAAAGTAACTTCAGTTGTAGAAGCGTAAGGAAATACTTCCTCGCCTGAGGTCCATGTATTTGATCCATCAATATATATGTACGTTGAATCCAATTCAACATATGTGCCTGTTTCGTCTAAGAACTTGGCGCCTACATCTTCGAATGTTAGAGGTTCGATACGAACTACGTATTCTTTGCTTGGATTGCTAACATGTGGATCCCACGAAATGGTGGGTAGTGTCAGAGTGTAATCTAAGACACCTTGATCCGGCAGAGTGCCGTTTAAAACAAAAGCATAACGGACTGGTTCAGACTCCCATGTTTCGGTAGAAGAAGAGACTTGAGTACTAGACATAACCACTGTAGTCGCAGTATTGGTCGGCTCATTAAGATATACATCAGGATAGTCCATGATAGACCCTGAATCCTGAGCCCACCAGGCATTGTATGTGGCCGAGGTTGGTGCATCTACGAATGTATCAGTAGTCGGATCCCATCGACCAGCGTATAACCTAAGGTAAGCTATATCTGAAGATGTAAATAGAGGAGTATTCACAACTCCGGTAGCCAAATCTACATCTGGCGGAATCACATGAGACACATCGCTGGCATCTACCCATGTGTGTCCAGCAAAAGGAAGCCCTGTTGTATCCAAGAAATCATACGTAGTATAAGACTCTTCGGTTGGGTTTCCACTAGTTGCGACATCGGCGTCACTTGTGGAAGACAGCTGGAACGAATGGTAGTACGTAACCGGTGTTGCACCATCTGTAATAACCCTAACTGTAAACCACTCGGTCGTCTCAGGGTTATCATATACAGTTCTATCTGCTCGACCATTGACTAGAACTGCACCAGTGATTTCCCTGTACTCTGTTCTAGTGGTCTTCTGTCTGCCTTTGATTTTTAGTTTAGCCTGAAACTCTCGTGGTCCAGTGATAACATCTGGCCTGTATAAATAGAGATCATTGCCATCTCCAACGCCAGCCTGAAAATCATCTACTGGTGTAGCGTCGAAACGATACGGTACTACATGGTACCCTTCGTGGTCTGTGCCACCTGGATCCCATAGTGCTTGATTAAACCGCAAGTATCCCCACGTTGTGGGGTACATTGTGGAAAGCTCTTCTATTAATCTTTCAAACTTAGCTGTCGCCATGCCGTCTGGATCAAAGAAGTCAGGAAGTTCTTCGATGTCTTCTAAGCCATAAACGCTAGGCGTAGCACCCAAGTAATCAGAGTCTGGAGTAGCTATCTCAGTAGGTATTGCCCCAAATGCATCCCAGAGATTTAGCTCTCTTCTGAGAGCCAACTTAAACGCGTCCCTGCCAACGCCTGGACGATTACGATAAACGTCTAGAAGCCTTGACCTGTAGCTAAGGTTGCCTTCTAATAGGAGTCTAGGCAGATCCATAACCAGACCAAACTCATCGAAGTAGTTCCAGACATGGTAAGGATCTTGTGCAAGTGGGGTAGTCTCATAATTTATAGAGACAGAATCATACTGCTTACGAGTATATATAGTTCTGGTTGTTCTTACCCAAAAGAATACATCATCGGTAACATTGGTTGCCCAAAAATCAGAGAAGGTAGCTACCCGAGCTAATTCAACACCGTCTCCCTCAACGCGAACAACCTGAGCTGGCACGTCTTCTATCTTCCAGATCCAATCCATCTGATAGATGCTTGCAGTATTTAAGAATAGTTGGAGGGCTATCCAGTTATTCTGATCTCTTAGATCGGTTAACCACTCTCCTACAGTTGCGTTGATTACTTGAGCACCAACGCTGATTGGAGTGGCGAGTTCTGGTGTAGCATGGTCGCGGTTCTCTATGTCACGCAGGTCCATCCATTCTGGAAACCAATCAAGAACCTTTTGTGATTCCTTATAGAATGGAGCCTGTAGTGGTTGAGCTATTTTTACTTTGACCAGAAACTCAAAGAGAGCGTCATTGGCATCTTGTGTTGTTCTAAACTCCAGCTTGAATCTGGCATACCTGTAGGATTTAGTTATACGAATCCCTACATTGCTGCTGATGTCTAACTGGCTTGCCCATTCATCCGGAAAAGAGTAAGAGGTATCCTCTGTGTGATAGACACTCAAGACGTAGTCTACATCTCCTGTGCCAGGAGGATTTACGTAGTCAACAATCCATTCGGTGAGGTCTATTCTGCCAGACTCATCAACAAATCTGTTGTACCATATCTTACCTATATCAGTTGAAGCAGGAGTCGCAGATAAGTCATCCTGCAACTCCATACCAACCCAGGTATCGTCACCTAGAGCGTCGATGCCATAGGTGGATCTTCGTACAGAGTAGTTCCTATATGAAGGAGTAGCGACCTCTGATTCAGCGCTCTCTGTATCATAAAGGTCGACAAGACAGCTAAGGAAAGTATTGTTTCCTTGAGCTTCAAAATCTTCTTCGGTTAACCTAAGGTAATACTCTTTCACAAAGAACCCTTATCGCTAGTCTAAATAAACTGTATACTCTGCCGTTACACCATTCTCTGGATGGATGAATTGTACTGGTTGAGAGGGGCGACCCATAACTGCTAGTACTTCCTGAGCATATGTGTTATAGCTCTCTGGTGAACCAGCGATACGTAACACACTACTACCCAATGTCATCTTGGCAGTCTGATGGTAGTGCCCCATGTATATGTCATCAAACTTAACGGGGATTGCTCCATCTTTCCATCCAAGTACCTTCTTATAGTACGTGTGGGTTGAGCTAGGTGGAGGAAATTGATCTCCGTGAATTAACAATGTTGAGTAGTCACCTATTTCATCGACTGCCCAGAAGTGTCGTTCTCCATTACCCTGAGGGATATTAAACGTAACTCTAGGCTCATGCTCGAACATGTAGGATACAATCTGGTAAAGAAGTCTATCCATATTAGTCTCAGGATTAAACTCTTTACGTCGTATTTGCCCGTGGTTACCTATAACAGCCGTAACGTGTATGGTCTCGAAATGGTTTAACAAGAAAACAATCAGATCTCTAAGAATCTCAGGACCGTTTACTCCAACCTGTCGGAATAACCCTGAATCAATTAGGTGAGCCTGACCCTGAAAAATATCTTCACCTTCAACAATGTCACCTAAAATCCAAATACGCAGGTGTCGTACCGGGTGATCTGCTCTGTGAATCGTAGTGATTCGCACGAGCTTCTTACCAAGCATTGTGATTCTCTCTCTGCAAACCTGAGAATCATACGTTGGGGTTCTCTTGCCTAGCTGCCAATCTGCCAGAATCAAAACCGCATACTCTTCGTCTCCATGACCATGAGCATTGACAGCTGGATCGAAATGGATCTCTGGCATTGGCATACCCGAGAACGTGTCTCTTGCTGCTTGATACACAGCTGAGATAAGCTCACCTTGGCTTGCCTTGTATTTATCAGCTAGTCTACCAAGTCTTGTTACTTCCTTTCTGAGGAAGTCTACCTGGTCTTCTTCTTGAAATTCTTCCGAGAAGTATGCTGGTGCTACCGTTCGGGACACAGCATCTGCAACGTCCGATGTGAAATCTCTGCGACTCCTAGTTCGCTCTGCTTCTCTCTTGCAGTCTATAGTGCAGTACTTCTGATTGTGTACCGCTGCCTCAAACTCATTATTGCAATAAGGTCCTTCACAAACTCTCACAAATCCATCCTTTAAATGGCGATATCTATCGTTAGATTACCTGGAATAACCATCTCGTCATCCTGGGGCGTATAGTTCCTTCTCGCAGATTCGACACCATTTGGTGCCCACCTTGTAACCATGACATCTTGTATCACGGGAGATACGTCCATTATAGCAGATATTACCCGGTTGTACACAACTGGATCGCCAGGTAATAAAGTATTTAGGTATCTCATTAGGGCAACTCGGACTTGTCTAGTCACTTGCTCTATGTTGTCTTGTCTCGTATCTAATACCAGCGACGCACTTATATCCATTGGTCTAAACACAGGACGCGTTACCCACATACGTACTCCAACTGGAGCCACATTAGACATAAGGGTTGCGGCATCTGAATATGCGGCCTGGCCAAGGTTGGCCTCTTCTGGTACGATCATGGCTTCGAACACACCCATACCATACACCCGTTGACGGATACGGATATCTCTGACCCCTTGAGCTGACAGCCCAGCAAATCTGACGGCTTCTAATGTACCCGAAGATGCCACTCTAATCTGTTTTTGGATTCTCACCCTGTAGTTATCGTCGTCTTCTAGACCAAGTTGTGGAGCGATAGACTTAGGGTTGGTACACCTTATGACTACACCTAGCGGGTTTGGGCAGTCGTGAATCGTTAGAGTGTTTGCGGCAGCTGTGTATTCTGCTGTAGAGAAAGAAGGCTTCAGAGATGTCCAAGCACGGACTCTGCCAGCTCTAATAACCGTTGGTGCAGTCGTCTCATAAGATAGCTGTCTACCAATGAATGTATCTACCTGAGTATAAACCTTGGTTCCTATAGGTATATTGACATCTGAACCTGCGGGAGAATCTAAATAGAAGTAGAACGCACCTACTTTTTTATCGACAGATGCCAACTCAGAGACGGTCTTGCGTCTCACATTGTACATGCCGCCTATCATATCAAGAGATGCGCCAGATGCTGTTGACAGAAGCGACTGGTTCAAACTGTAATCGAAGGCATCGTATGCGTCACCAAGCTCAACAGATATAGCCTCGGTAAAAGCTCTCGCCACAGACCCTGGACCCGTTGACTTCACAGGAGTCATACCCTCGAGCTTTGCTAAAGCCTCTCTTAGGATCTCTGTCTTGTTCTTCTTTAGCATGCGTGCCATTATGCATCCCCTAGATTTTGTTCAATCGAAAGTATCTGAGTCTCTGTATTAGCAAGCCCAAGATAGATATCGAATCTAATAGTTTGAGGTCCAGTAGGCACTGCTTTTATGCTTATGTTCTGTCCTGCGAACAAGCCCTCTCTAGCGAGAGCAGCACCTATGATCTTCTTCCCATATGCACCTGTCTCTGGCTTCTGCGGCATACCATAAAGCTCAGACAATTCGGCGCCTAGCTTAGGATACAAGAGGAAGTCGCCCATCTCAGTCATGATGCGAATGTATGCCTGCTGAGCCCAATTTCTCCAGCTGCTCTCGGTGATAGCGATGTCACCGCTGGGTGATACTGCTATATCTCCGTCTTCTTTTAGATAGAAATCCATTAGATGTCATCCTCTGCATAATCTTCAAAGAAGTCTTCCACAGTATCGAAGAGTCCATATCTCATATTCTGGTCTCTCTCTATGAAAGCTGGCTCAGTGAAGTTGGTAGCTTCTGGATTCATAGATTTTCTATTCCAAACGAATCCGTCTTGGTCCTTAGTAACAAACTTCACTGTATCAGCCACAAAGGTGATGCTCTTATTCTGTGGGTGCATTATGATAGCTAGTCCAGGCCCAGCGACTATCTCTACGTCTCCGTCATCTGTCAGTCTAATGAAAGAATCCGTATATGGATGTGTTACCCCAGGCTCGGTGGCGCTAAACTTGAGCTGGCTAACTAGCTTTTCTACTGGTCTCTCGAACTCGGCCATCTTATCCCTTACATACTCAGCATATATTGTGGAACAGTGTGTACAGACCTGTATTGTCTATCGTACTGCTTCTGGAAGTTCCAGTTGAAATAATGAGAGATCATAGGTCTAGTCTCTTGTTTTCCACCTGCCCAAATTACCCAGCAACCTTGTCCGGGCTGAGGACTAACCATCTGAATCCCTGGGTACACAGGGCACATTACACTTCTCTCTATCTTCTCTACTTGATCTGAGTCTGGAGCTGAGAGAATCACGGTAGCCGTATTAGTGTACGGATCATAAGAAGATATAATCCCATACCGCGAAGTAGGCGACTCATTCTTTATTTGATCAACTTGATCTCGAATGTGGCTTCTAAACTTAGGATTTGTCATAAGCTTCTCGCAATGTATTGCCAGTGTCCTGGGTAGGTTTTTAAGAAATAAAACTGTGGAGCGTTTCTCTCCAACCATGAACTCATTGATTCCGGACAGTCATCTCTAACATCGAAGGCTATACCCCATCCGTTATCGTTTGTAGTACCTAAAACGGCTTGTAATTCGTGTGGTACGTATGAGGTTTTGATTGGGATAGACTCACCAAGTTCTTGCACAGCCATGTCATTCATACTGGTAAAGGCCAATGCGGCAGGAGTCCAAAGAAAATGCTTAGCACCCAGCATCGGGGTCAGGTAAGACAACGGAACGTTCCCGCATCCAAAACTCTTCAGCTGTACCGGCACATTCAAGATTGTATCTCCAGGGATCAAAAGTTAAATAACCTACCCCATTTACTATATCACAAGCGTAATAGAACTGCCCAGTATTAATGAAGTCAACCACTGTCTCATTTGGTGTATTAACCAAGGACGCCAACATCCCCCAACCGGCCTGCCTAACTGGATACTTCTCAAAGTTGTATACACCGTCAGCCATCAGAGCCATTATCTTAGGCATAGGTAAGTATCCAAATCCTGTGACAACATTATAGTGATACTCTTCTTCTAGGAAAGAAGAAAGATTAGATAAAGGTACACACGCTTCTCTCCACAGTTTGGTTCCACTGCTATCAATCGACCACAGGAACCTCTCGGGTATATTCCCGTACGGAATTCCTACTGTCTCTGGGTGATAGAATTTCATCCTAGTTATTCTTTTTAGATGGAAACCCAAGTATATATGGGGCAGGGTCTACTGAATTCCCAGTGTTACTACCACTCCCCCCGCTTGGTGTGCCACCGGCGGGAACTTGGTGAACCTGAAAATGAAGATGAGCACCAGAGCCTATGCCTGTCATTCCTACTATAGCTATTTGCTGACCCTTGGTAACTGCAATGTTATTCGTTATGATAAATCTAGCACAGTGGAAGTACTGTGTCCATAGCCCATTCTTGTGGTCTATCCTAACCGTATTTCCTGCTCCTCCATTATTGGGCAGAATATATGCTTGACCGTCTGCTACAGCAAGTATTGGATCTCCGCCGCCTTTTATTATAGAGAGATCCAGACCTTTGTGCCAAGAACTAGCTCCCGGAACAGGAGGAGTCCTGGGTCCATACCAACCGCTGCCTCCGGGTTCATCGTATTTCGTAAGAGGAAAGACCCAACCCATTCCTTTGGCACTGTTGACATCGATTGGTGTAACGCCGGAAGGAGTACCGTTAGCTGGGGGAGTACTGCTGGCCCCTGCAGCAACGGCTGCGTTAGGATCCCCCATAGATGGAGCGAATCCGCCTAAGGCTGTGGCATCGAACTTCTTGGATTCTCCCCCCTTGAAGACATCGTAAGGATTGATTCTCTTGTCTGGTGTGTAGAGCTTCTCTGCGCTGATACCCTCTAACTCCTTGCTTAGCTCGGTGTTAAAGGTGTCGAAGGTAACACCGGAAGGCTTACCTATGGTCGCGCCGGTGACTATATCGCCTACTGTATATGTTGTAAGTGATTTATTCGGATTTGGATCAACCATAAGACTAGTGCGTAGCATGCCATTGCTAGACCCTGTGCCTTCTTTGTTTTGATCCTTGGCTACTGCAGCACCTGCAGCACCTGCACTGGATAGGTCTTTTGGTTCAATCGGCATTATTTCTGTCCTTTAAACGGATGAGAACCAACTGCTGGCCAGGCAGTGCCGGGAGCACCGGGTCCATTTGGTTGTTCGTTAAAACTAAGATGCACGTGGTCGCGGTGCATTAGGGTATTTCCAGAACGTGGTCCATATGGCACCCACGACATCTTCGGATTGCCCTTGGTTGTATAACAGGCAAAATCATAGAAGATAATATACTTTAAGCCAAATACGCCAGGATTGCTGGCGAACCAATCAGCTATCTCTAATCCAAGAGCAAACTCAGACCCAGCAGCTGCTCCACTAATACCGGTAACCATTGCATCTACAGCTAAACCCCTGGGATGGTCACTGGTTGTAACGCTGCCTTCAGCTCGCCAACCATTAACACCCTTGGTAGACGGCCAAACAGCTTTAATGAATTGTACCGCTGCGTTGTTGTTTGGCTTGTTTCCGCCAGACGCAACCCAAGACAAAGTGTTTATAACTTCTGCATGTGCCCCGGTGAATTGTGTTTGAGGAGTATAAGTTCCGCCAGTAGCTGGATTGGGGGCACCAGCTACATCACCGGCTGGCATGCCCCCCATATTTTTTAGGGATGCCCTAAGATTACCGGTGAACACATCATAAGGATTAAGTCTAGTGTCTACGGCTATACCAGAATCTTTTAGTGTTGCATTCATATCTTCTAACTCTTTGCTCAACTCAGTGTTAAAGGTATCAAAAGTTGCGCCGCGTTCTTTGTGCAGGGTAGCACCCGTTAATATATCTCCAACGTTATATGTAGTCAAAGCTTTTTGTGGGTTTGGATCGACCATGAAAGAAGTCATTAGATTACCAGTTGGTGACCTATCATCTTTTTGGTCTTTCGCAACAGCAGAAGCGAAAGTAGTTGCACTAGCTAAGGACTTGATATCAGCCATTAGTACACCCCCGCTTCTCTCGCTACCCTTCTACCGTACTCGATGTCTACGCCTCTAAGGTGGGAGCCGTCTTGTCTGCTCCATTGCCCAGAAAGGTTCCATGGAGCCATGAATGTCCCGTTCTTAGAAATACGCATACAATCCATAACGTTAGTCCATGGGTCTGTCATAGACTCTGCTGTGTATAAAACTCCGTCACCTCTAACCTTTGGCCAGAAATCTGTAATCTGCCAGAGCCCTACACCCATACCACCGTTTTTGTCTATACCAGCTACGTTGCAAACCAGGTTGCTTTCTCGCTTTGTTACAGCTATCAAGAACGCAATACCATCCCCACGAGCACACCCGGCAGACGCAAGTAGTCTGGCTACCTGGTTCTCTGAAAGGGTTACTGGAGCGACATCAGACTTAACGGAAACATAACCGCTTCCTCCAGGTTTACGAACAATACGGAGAGGGAATGGCCCCTTAGGTATGTCAGATGGAGCACTACCAGCAGTGACATTTCCGCTAGTAACCCCTGTCTGAGCCTGAGCTGTACTGACAGTAGCTGCTGCTACTCCTCCACCAAATCCAAAAGTCTTAGAGGCAGAACCCTGGAATGTATCATAAGGGTTTAATCTGCTGTCTTCCTGAAACTTAAGGACCCCAAAATCTGCTCTGAGATTCTCTAACTGTGAAGACAACTGATCATTGAAGGTATTGTAGGTAGCTCCCTTTTCTTTGTAGAGAGTCATACCGCTGAGTATATCCCCAATGCCATACGTTGTTAGCTGGCCCGATGGGTTAGGGTCTGCCATGAGACTCGTTGTAAGCTTTCCGCTAGCAGAACGAGTGTCTTGCCCCTGCTCTGCAGCAGCAACAGCGAACGTACTCGCGCTCTTAAGATCGGTAGCCTTGAACTCACTCATCGTCTACGGGTAAAGACCCGTCCTTCCATCTGCTTATTCTATACATATCGACATTAGCATTGCCGCTCATGATCTGTTCCCAGTTAAATGTGTATGCTCTACCATCGTCCAAGAAAGAATCCCAGGTAACATTAGGGAAGTCTCTAGCATATCTCAGCAGGAGATCTCTTCTTGTTTCGGCATCTGTACCTTGTGGAGTAGCGTGGAACATGACAACGAGTCTACGATCAAACTGATCTATCAATTCTGTAGCTGGACGAATTGCTACTACGGCTTCACCAAACTCCTCATTAAGCTGGTCAACAAGACGGAACTGCGCGTAGTCCTTAGCAATAGTACCTGGGTGGCCAGGATTATTATATTCGGATTCTTCACCCTTGAACTCCAGCTCGGGAGTATCAATACCCGCGAGTCTGACTCTAAACATACCATCGCCACCACCCCAAACATCCTGGTCAAATTCACCACCAGATATTCTGGTTACATCCATAGTGTCACCGTCGATGACTTCGTTGATTCTAACCAACAAGGCACTGGTCTGGTTATCCATATTAACTGGATCCGGAGTCTGCCCAGCTGCCTTAAGAATCTCTGCGTTCTGCTGATTAACCCACCAGCTGGTGTACTTATACTGAGCTGACACATCGACTTCGTTCCAGCCAAGAGCAGAGAGCATGTCGTTAACCGTTAATCTCTTGTGTCCGTCTACCTCCACATAAGTATCTACCCCGAGAATACCAGGCAGTATATCCATACTATGGTGCATGCCAACAGCAGTGCCCTGGGAATATGAGAACCCAGCATCCATAGGTTGACCGTCTTTTGTTAGGTATTGGATATAACAGTTATGAGAGACGACTCCATCAACAATATACGATTCATCTTCTTTAACAGAGAAATTGTATACGTACCCAGCATATGGAGTTGGCTCTATTTTCTTGAGTCTATAGGCGTATGTGCTTCCGCTTCTTATGTATCCTCTACAACGAGCTTGTGGTTGTATGTCTGTAATACCTTTTTCGTTCGCAAGCCATGGAGCTACCTCTTGGTGCACCTGAACCTGGAAGCATGGCGAAGTCCCTCCTGGCTGAATACGACCTCCGTTGAATGAGGGGTTGGCATGGAGTAATCTCAAAATTCGGTAAGCCCCCATAGCAAGATCTCTATTACTAACATCAAGTCTAATATTGTTACCACCACAAACGCAGCCGTCTGCCCCAAATAGTCCTTTGGTAAACTCTTTCAAATGCTCTTCAGGTAGAGCGAAAACCCATTCTGGTATTTGCTTGGTTGCGAATCCATGACCAAAGTTATCGTTTATCCACTTACCAACTATAGTCGAACCGCATCTAATTCTATCCATATAGACAGAAGACGACCGTGACACTCCAACTCTAAGATTAAGTTCCTCATCGATGATCTGGCAGATTCTTTCAAGAGCAGGTTGTTCGTCTCTGTTAAACACAATTTCGAATCCACGTTCAGTAGCGCTCTCGAAGGCTATACTGCCATCTCCAAGGTACCTCCCGATGACGTACATCAAGTCTGCCGATGGGGTCAAATGTCTTGGAATGGAATTTTTGGTTGAATACTTAGCAGTTATCGAGGAGTCGTCTATATCATAATATTTCTCTGACGCATAAATCGACAAATCAAAAGAAGGAGTACTACCGACAGGGTCTCCACCTTGCACGACGATGAAATCGCCAACCTTAAGATTCCTTGCCTCTATCCATTCTGGATTAAGAGCATCTAATTCGTTCTGCGGCTTCTTTCTATTTCGTTTAATAACATCCCTCTCTCTGAAAACAAGGAATGGATGTTCTTTGGTTGGCTTTAGGTTAATAGCTCCAAGCTTTTCAATTTCCATAGCATACAATGGTTCATCGATATCTCGAACCATTGTATCAATTACTGGCTGCCAACGTCCCTGATGGGTATATACTAGATCACCGCTAGAGATAGACTCTATGGGCTGGTATCCATTTGAAGTCAAAACAGGAGTCCCGGCCGGGAAGCATCCATGCTGATCTAGCAGATTTTCTCTAACCCAGTCCCAAGCATTCCATGCCCAGTCATTAATCATTAGGTTGGTAAATGGGTTGAACCCAGAGAAGAACTGTCCAGCGGTGACCGCTGTAGAGAGAGGGTCATTAATGGCATTCGCTTGTGCGGTTCCAAATTCTCCAACCGCTCCATCCTTAAATTGCTTCTCGGCCCACGCAGCTCTTTCTGCCGAGGATGCCATAAGACCTGTGGTCTTGGCTGCAGTAAGATCCTTAACAATAGCTGAGGACCCCTGGGTATATTGGATGTGACCTAGCATTTGTGTTTGCAGGGACTCTGCTAGCTGCTCGTCCGTAATGTACTTGGACTTGTGGACCCAGCTATCTGAATCAGCGGTTACTTCTAACAGTGATCTTGCATCATCTCTTAGGTTCTTCGTATCAAATAGCGACCTTGCCCATGAGATCATAGACCAACGTCCTGGATCATTCACCGTAACGATAGCATTGGGCCTAATAGATGTTATGAAGCCTTGATCAGATGTGAAGTGATGCGTCACAGCTTCGACTTCGCACATGCCGTACACTCTCGTATAGACATCAGCTATATACAAAAGGTCGTGTGGTCGAATGTCGGCATCGCCCAAGACTATTATTTCGCCCTGATAAATATCTTTCAAGCCCTCTTTGAGGTGCCACAAGGCCACCCTCTTTGAGAGCAGTTCGTCTGATGAACCAGTACCAGTCTTGAGTAAGCCTCTTGCCGTCTCCATCGGGTTGATGAGTGGGTGCAAGAAAGAGAAGAAGCCAGAGCCGTGGAAGTTATCCCACACTAGTCCTGTCTCTACTGCTTTTTCTACTTGACGCTCAGACGACAATCCCTTATCAAAATGCACTGTGACAGGATACTTGCCGTCTGAAGTGGCAGTGACCACAGTAGGTACATCGACCGTACTCTCTTGAATACCATTATGCAGAATGTGGTTGAACGAGCTTATGTAATGCATTCTCTGGAATGGTTCGCGAATCTCAACGACAGGCTCGCCATACTCTCTTGTGAATGGGTTATCACACTGGCGAATCAAAGTTCCTGGCTGACCAGCACTATAGTATAGTGAATCGTTTAGAACCTTATTGAGAACCTGGGCTTGCCTCTGCATGTTGCCAACCATATTCAAGCCGCCACCCAAAGTCTGGAGTTGCATTCTGAACTGAGCCAAAACACCCTGTAGGAGGTTGCCTGCTACATCTAGAATTCTACCAATCGTAGCATCGTAAGCATTAGATAGAGTATCTATTGCTTGACCTAGTGGATCATAGGTCTTCTGACCAGGAGCTGCGTTCTCTTTCAGCCAAGAAAGCATCTTTGTTGCTGGATGAGAATCGTCCAAATCTGCTTCTGTGATCATCTTCTTCGATACAGTAGAAACTTGCCCATTGATTTCTAGAATCTTTGGCCAATCCTTATCTCCAACTTCGGCTGTAATCTCTAAGAACTTTGCCCACCCGTCTGTAACCAACGAGGACCTAAAGTTCCATAAGAGGTCTTTCCCTCCAACATCTGGCGCATCAACATCTATAGACCCAATAGATGTATTGTCTGACTTAACATTAAGAACAACAGGTAACCATGCGCGAGAGTATGCATGTTGCCAAAGGAATCTCTTGTACCCTTCAAGTAGTCTGCTACCCATCTCTTCGCCTTTTTTATCATCGGCTGGATAGTCAACATTCCAAGCAAAGTTCCATTTGGATTCTGGGTTCTGGTATACCTCTTTGATTTCTTTGGCGTCAGTGGCGTCGGTCCCGCCCCACTTCCAGTATTTCCTGAAGTCTCCCCAAGCCTCATTAATAAGTCTGAGTATGGATCCGGAAGTTATTTCGTCTTCCGTTA
This sequence comes from uncultured Candidatus Saccharibacteria bacterium, assembly GCA_964407465.1. Classification (GTDB taxonomy): domain Bacteria; phylum Patescibacteriota; class Doudnabacteria; order UBA920; family UBA920; genus JADZEH01. The sequence goes on along the minus strand of CAYOVR010000017.1, from coordinate 2,285 downwards.
ATTTACCGTCACCATCTATGTCTAGGTACTTCTGATCCTTATTGGTGATATCTCCCGTATGAGCAGCATTGACGATAAACTTATCCTTAGCTAGATCAGATAGGGCGCCGAGGTCGGGGAACACTTGGCTCCAGTCGCCAGAGCTAGCACCAGAAAGGCCATTGTCGGAGCTATTTTTCTCCCAGTAAGAATTATAGTGACGATCTATTAACCGTCTAGCAAAGTGACCGACAGGGTCCAGGAGGTAAGGCTTAGTATATAAGCCTCCCGGATCCCAGAACTGTCCATCTATTGCGTCAGTGAAGTCATTAGATGGATTAAGTAGGTTAGGGAACATAAACGCAACGACTGCTTGCTTGACCAGATTCTCTGCACTGCCAGAATAGAATTTACCTACGTTCTCTCCGTCCGTATCTTCGTTTGAGATTCTCTGCAGTTCTGCTAGTATCTCTGCTTCATTGAGATATATGCCACCATAGATATCTGATTTCATATCAACAGAACTAGAAGCTGGCTTGGTTGGGTTGGGAGCCAGCGGATCACCAGCTCTGGCGGTGCCAGTAGTAGTTCCTTGTGCTGCCGAGTCTGCTGGAGTGTTGGCTGCCGCCGGATCTGAGCCCTTGTTAGCCAAAGCCGTAATAGCAGCAGACGCTGCGTTGACCAATGCATTAGTAGATCCTGTAGTGCCAGCACCAAGGATACCAAGTGGCGCCTTCTCGTCAACTATACCGAATACACACTCATCTCCAACCTTTGCCTCTAGGGCAACAAACGTATCAGGAGATACTACCGCAGCATATCCGCGAATGTTCGGAGTGTCGCCTATGGCACAAACAACCGTCTTCTTTGTTCTCTGGTTGTAGACTGCAACCTTCCTACCTCTATAGTCTTCTACTTTTAGGTTTGAGGTTGGCTTGCTGCCAGATACTTTTTGTTCTCCCTTAGCCTGAGTAGACGTGGAAGTATTAGTGGTTGGCCAATACATTGCAATGTAATACTGTTCCTCTTCTGGCCCAAATCCCTTTTTATCAAAGTACCCCATTGCTCCAGGTACTGGATCACCTAATTTGTTGGTACCGATAAGACGAGTTGTCGCACCGGGATCTTGACCAAACATGATCTTAGCATTTGCATCTCTCAGTTTGTCATGATCGGAGCTTGTCTTCAGGAATCTTGGATGGGCCAAGTTGCCTAAGTTACCAGACTGCTTGTGCTTCTTCTTGTCTTCTGCCAGAGATGGGGCTGTCGGGAGATGGAACCCTACGGCTACGGTCCCGCTTCTTACGGGAATCGTGACCTTCCCGTCTAGGGATTTAAGAGGCAAAGCAGATACGTCTTGAATCTGGAATGAGCCATCGCCGGTTGTTGCTGCACCAGTAGTTGGAGCTGCGGTACCAGCTGTAGTCTGGAACGGGGAGATTGTATCCAGCTCTTTTCGAAATGCCAACTGCTCTTCTAGATCAGCAAGAGGATTAGCATTCTCTGCTGCCTGACGCAGGATATCCTTAAGCTCTTGATCCGGCTCAAGGTTAGCGTCGTTCTGTGTTTTCTCTAGACCCTTAGTTACAGGTATGACACCAGATGTGTACAGCCAGTGTGGCTTACCGTAGAATACTGTTGAACGATCCTCGAATGGACGGACAGCCACAATATAATTCGGGAGTAAAGCTGAGCATAGCTGGAACATATCCCAAACTGTCTTCATATAGGTTGAAGCACGGAAGCTAACCTCATCAAACCCGGCCAAGTCGTCGTCGCCATTGCCCTGACCAGTCAACTGCAGGGCTTGCAACACTGGGTTGGTGGCTTCACCTCTGGCTATACCAGAGAAGAGATCCCATCCAGACCCCACCAATCCAGCAACATCAAACACACTGTCTAAGCTGGTGTTTTGAGTATTCGTACCAGCATCCCTATCGTCGCTGTCTTTGCCTACGTCTTGAACATCCTTAGAAACGGCTTCATTATAAGCCTCTGTCTCGGTAGGAGTTACAGCGTTTGGATCGACATTGGTCTGTGTCTCGTTTTGCTCTTTTGTCTTGTCTAGTCTTGTGTTTTTCTCGAGGTTGGCTGCTCTGCTCTGCCCTCTGTAATTAGGCTCAATTCTTTCATTCTGGCTTTCTATAAACTCATGAGTATCGTTACTGTATGCTGCAGCAATAACTAGGCCAGCCTCAGGGAAGTCCCCACCCAAGAACTGGGCCACACCCGTGCCGTTGCCTGGATAGATATTTCTCTTGTAAAGCTCAAAGTCTCTCTTGCGGAAGAAGTTAGCCATCATCATC
>CAYOVR010000016.1:7707-17184 GCA_964407465.1 uncultured Candidatus Saccharibacteria bacterium | reverse complement strand
AGCTAGGGATAGTATGAAAATATGACTACATCAAAAGAAGTTAATAGTGAACTAGGGCTACCAGTCGAGTTTATTACCCATCGGATTTATTTAATCCGTGGCCAAAAAGTGATGCTAGATAGTGACTTGGCGGAACTGTATCAGGTTGAGACTTTTAACCTCAATAAAGCAGTGCGGCGCAATCTTGGTCGTTTTCCCAGCGATTTTATGTTTCAAATGACTAAGGAAGAATATGAATCTTTAAGATTCCAAATTGGAATCTTAAGTTCCTCATCTTTAAGGTCACAGTTTGTGACCTTAAAGGCTGGACAAGGTAAGCATAGGAAATACTTGCCGTACGTTTTCACAGAACAGGGTATCGCTATGCTTTCCAGTGTCCTTCGAAGTGACAGAGCGGTGCAAGTGAATATCGCCATCATGAGAGCTTTTGTGCAGTTAAGAAAAGCCTTAGTGAGCCACGCTGACCTTAACGAAGCACTGAGTGATATCAAAAAAGACTACGGCGGAAAATTTGCAGTAGTCTTTAAAGCTTTAGATAAGTTGTTTGAGAAGCCGGAGCCACAGAAAAATAAAATTGGCTTTAAGGAATTTAAGGAAAAAGATTAGCGTTGTTTTTTCTGAGCAGCGTAGTTTGCCAGGAGCCAGGAGCTGGATTGAATCTTACCACCCTTACCAATATTGAAGACCATGTCACAGTTTATTTTCTTGCAAGTATTGATGTCTGTGTAGAGAGATGATTTCGGATCAACAGAATTTTTTTTATCTCGGTCACCACCGTTAGCAAACACGTCTGGTTTGATTTTCGCCAAAGTAGCTGAAACACTCATATCTTTTGCGCCTGGCCTATGGTTAGTCAGGACAACTTTGTCGACATCGCGCAGAGCTTCAATAACTTCTTTGCGTTCTTTCTCGTTCATGAAAGGCTTGCCTTTTTTCTGTTTCAACCAGTTATCGTTGTTGAGAATTACGACTAGCTTAGTGCCAAGTTTTTTAGCTTCGTGAATTAGTCTGATGTGTCCTGGGTGGATAGGATCGAAGCCACCGCTAACAGCTACGACGACTTCTTTTTTTCGAGTGACTTTTTTCATAAATTAAACTGCCGGTTTGGCAAGGGGTTTGTTTGGATGAATTTCTTTAGCATCGTTGAGCTCGTACAAATCTAAAATGATCTTTACGAGTTTGTCTGGATTGGGTACATTTTGGAATTCGAAGCGTTCTGTTGTACCTGCGGTTTGAATAAGTACTGTTCCAAAACCAAAGATGTTGCTAAGTACGCCGCTGGTTTGGCTGGTGACATCTTCAATTTTTTCAATATGAAGTTCAGAGATAACGTGGTGGAATAATCCTTCTTGATCGATATCAACAATGCGAATGTTGGTGATGATGTGAAGGTTTAAATAGTAGAGAACGATGATAATAAACAAGCTTAGAGCTAGGAACATTATATAAACTTGAGTAACAAGCTCTGTGACTAAAGCGGCAGTTCCTGTGAAAATTACTGGAGCAGAATCAGGGGCAATAACATAAAAGGCGATAAGCACTATTAGAAAAATTCCCCAGATGCCAAGTTTTAAGGCCAGCATGATCCAGTGCTCACGCACGGCGATGTAAATTTTTTCTTCAGCAGTTTGTCCAGGGAATAATCGATGCATGGCTTAGAAAGTTGTTACGGCTTGTTGAAGTTTTAAAAGAGTTGAGAATGAAAGTGTCATGGTAGTTAAAAAGAAGACGATAAAGACTGTACTGAGAACTAAAGAAAATAGTCGATTGGCGCCGTATTTGATGGTGATGTAAACCGTAAACAAACCAAACAAAACAAAAATCCCGGTAATAATATAGTAGAGTCCGGCAGTTATGAGGGTGAGTGATTGAGTGAAGTCCATAAGAGGAGAGCTTAGAAAATAGTTTTTTGTTGTGACTCGATGCCGATATGTTTACGACCAAGGTCAGTAAGCTCTCGGCCTTTTGGTGTGCGCATGATTAAGCCTTGGCGAAGGAGGAATGGTTCATGGACATCGGTGATGGTATCTTGTTCTTCACCGGTCGCTGCGGCTAAGGTACTTAGTCCTACCGGACCCCCACCGAATTTGTGCTGAATAATTTCAAGGAGTTTGCGATCGTGCCGGTCCAGGCCAAGCTCATCGATGCCGAGCATCTCTAAGCTTTCGTGAACGATAGCTGGTGTAATTGTATCATGACCTTTTACCTGGGCAAAGTCGCGAACACGTTTAAGTAGGCGGTTGGCGATGCGGGGGGTGAAGCGGCTGCGTTCTGCTAAGGCGTGGCTTGCTTCGGCATCTATTTCAGTTTTAATTATCGTTGCCGCCCGCTCTATAATTTGTTTTAAGTCCTCTGGTTCATAGTAATCAAGATGATAGGTGAGGCCGAAGCGATCGCGAAGAGGGGCGGAGATCATACCGATGCGAGTTGTCGCTCCGATGAGCGTAAACTTTGGCAGATCCATGCGCACGCTTCGTGCTCCTGGACCTTTGCCAATGACAATATCTAAGAACCCATCTTCCATAGCCGGGTAGAGGATCTCTTCGACGACTTTATTCAGACGATGAATTTCATCAATGAACAAAACATCGCCTTCTTCAAGGTTGGTTAGTAGCGCGGCTAAGTCACCAGCGCGTTCAATGGCTGGACCAGAGGTAGTTTTTAAGTTGGCTTTTATTTCTCTCGCAATGATCAAAGCTAAAGTGGTTTTGCCAAGTCCTGGAGGACCGTACAGCAAAACGTGCTCCAGATTTTCTTGGCGACCCTTGGCCGCTTCAATCACAATGTGTAAATTATCTTTTAAACCTTGCTGGCCGACGAAATCATCAAACTTTGCGGGGCGCAAAGAATTTTCAAAAACGCGTTCTTCTGGAGAATCGTCGATGATGATGTCCAAATTGTCGGCAGACGAGGTAATCATATTTATCGTTTTGGAAGAGTTCGGAGGTATCGAATAATCGAGTGAGTCATAACGCCAGTTGGGCCTTCTTTGTCCCAGGCCGTACCAGCGATATCAAGATGAAGCCATGGGATTTTCTTGTCTATGAATTCATAGAGGAATAAGGCTGCGGCAATGGCTCCGGCTCCTTTGCCGATATTGGCTAAGTCGGCCACTGAGCTTTTAATTTCTTCACTGTATCCAGTATACAACGGGAGGAAGTGTGTGTCTTCTCCGCTGTCCTGAGTGGCTTTAGCAAAATCTTTGTTGATTTTTGAGTTGTTACCAAACGCTCCGGTGATTTTTGCACCCAAAGCTCCAACCACTGCGCCTGTTAGTGTTGCAATGTCTATAATTATGTTTGGTTTGTAATGCTTTTGGGCGTAAGCGATGCCATCAGCAAGGACCATGCGACCTTCCGCGTCGGTGTTAAGGACCTCAACTGTTTTTCCTGAGTAAGTTGTGACAATATCACCAGGTTTTGTAGCTTTACCAGAAGGTAGATTTTCGGAAGCGCAGATTATGCCGACAATATGAAGGGGTAATTTTAAAGCACTGGCGATTTGCAAGATGGCGATAACCGTGGCGCCGCCGATCATATCAAATTTCATCTCGTGCATGTCTTTTGATGGCTTGATAGAAATGCCACCGCTATCAAAAGTTATACCTTTCCCAATAATCGCGATAGTTTTTTTGGCTTTCGGATTGTAATCCATCAAAACCATTCGGGCTTCTTCATCTGAGCCTTTGGACACAGATAAAATTCCGCCCATGCCAAGTTTGGCCATGTCATTTTCGTTGAGTGACTTCACTGAGAACTTATTTTCTTTACCAACTTTCTCCGCGGCTTCAGCTAATGTGGTTGGGGGGAGTTTATACTCTGGTCGGTGAGCAAGTTGATTTAAGATTTGAAGTGCTTCACCAAAAATTAAAGCTTCTTTGATCTCACTCTCAATTTTTTTGTCTGAAAACAGAACAAGAGTTTCAAGTTTGTGCTTATCTGTGTCTTCTAACTTAGTGCGATGTTCGTGGAAGCGAAAAGAATTTTGAAAAGCGTTACTGAGAATTTTAGGACTCAGTATTTTTTCTTGACCAGTAGGTAAAACTATACCGGTGGTGGCATGTTTGGTGATATGAGAACCGATCGCTTTGAAAATAGTTTTACTAGCGTCGGTATTTTTGTTTTTTCCCAGTTGAACAAGTAAAATTCTTTCGATAAACTTTCGATCTTGAGGATAAAACAGGACCGAGCTTCCAGCTTGGTCCGTTAAATCCGCAAAGTTGATGTGGTGCTGGAGTGAATCTTTGAATGCACTCTTTTCCAATGACTTTAAAACAGTTTTGCCGATAACAGGGATGACGAGAAGATTGAGTTTTGTTTGTCCGATGGTGTTTGTTTTAGAAGTCAGGATGTTCAGCATAGGTTTATAGATTAAGGAGTTTCTTCGTCACTTTCAGGAGTGCTATCCGTTGAAGGTGCAGTTTGATTAATTTGTTCTGAGTTGGTTTGTTCTACTGGCGGAGCTAGGGTTGGGGTGGTTGGTGGTGCTGTAGAAACAAAAGTTTCTTCTTTGTGGAATAGTGCTGGTGGTAAATAGACTGAGTTAAAGGTAGTAGTTTTAGTCTCGCCGTTGTTGGTGACGTGTCTGACCCAGGTCGCTTTCATCGAGCCATCGCTTTTTCTGTCGTACTGTACTGGTTTTTCTAGTTCTACTTCGCGATCGTCTTTGGTGCCGTAGAAGTCGAAGATTAAAGTGTTAGCGTCTTTGAGGTAAGGCCAGACTAATATTGCTCCGGGAGTATCATTTGTGAATTTTAAATCGATCACGCCTGGATAAATTGTCGCGTCTGTTCCTTGGGGAGCGTAATACTGAACAGCGTAGGAGTGATTTTTACGTTGAACAATCGGAAGACCGGCTTGCATGGCGGCACGGAAAGTTGTTGAAGAGACTTGGCAAAGCCCACCACCAAGTTCTGCCACGGTTCCCGATGCTTTAATAACGAGTTCTGGGACAAAACCAAATTCTTTTTCAACCGGACCGAGGTTTTCATTAAAACTAAACTCTTCACCCGGCATAATAATGACACCTTTGAATTTTTCTACTCCAACTGCGATATTGGTGCGACGATTTTTCGGGCTACCGTTGAATTTAGATTCGCCACGACCAATGAGTTCGCGAATACCAAGGCTGTTTGTCGCGGCTAGTGGGTTACGGGGTTGAACAATGGTAATTGCTAGGCTTGCATTTTGATAGCCTTCCTCTAAAGCCGCAATGATGTTGAACGTTGTAGTGTAAGCGTCTACGGAAATACCCAAGGTTGGGGGAGTGAAGCTTACCGCTTTATTATTCTTGATTGTGAGTTCAGGGTTTTCCGACTTACTCTCAATACTTTCTGACTGTTCTTTGACCCAGCGATAAATTAGCTCAGGATTGTAGCGATAGGTTTGATAGGTGGAGCTGGTTGGGCTCTTATCACCAAGATAGTAGTAACTAACCAAAGCGTTGAGAGATTGTCGAGGTATCAAAATAGTAGAAGTGCGCTGGCGTTTGTATCTTCCAGACCAAGATTGTATTGTGGACTCGCTTGCGGTTAAAGAATAGTCATCTTTAGAGACGGTTAGTGTTCTGGTTTCATCTTGGGCATAGCTTTTTGAAGGGAAAACAAAAAACAGACCAACAACGAGCATCGTTGATCCAAGAGCTAAGACTAATTTGTAGTTTGTGTCGCGTGTCATGATTCTAAATGTATGGTAATAGTGTGCTCAGGTAAGTGTTCTGAGATTTTATCAGCCCACTCTATAATAGTGAGGGTCTGAGGCTGACCCCAGAACTCTGCTAAGCCGACGCTTTGTGCTTCCGCAAAGGAATTCGTTCGATATAGATCTAAATGATATATCGTTACTTCTTTGTCTTTAAGTTTTGGATTAATGAGCTGACCTTTAAATTCTTGAAGTAAGATATACGTCGGGCTGGTGATAGCTTTAGAGACTCCAAGCAGTTTTCCCAATTTTTGAGTAAAGGTCGTTTTCCCCGCTCCGAGATCGCCGATTAGCGCGATGACTTCTGAGCCTTTAAGGTTTTGGCTGAATGTTGGTAAAAACGAATCAATCTCCGATATTTTAAGTCTATGTTTATAATGCATTTAGGCCTGAATTTGCAAAGAGAATATCTGTATTGTAGCGAGATTGACCGAAATAGTAAACTGAGATATAGTGTAGAGCTTAATAATCCCTCTCTATAAATGGACGATAAAATTCAAAAACAAGCAGTTGATTTTTTGCGTAACGCCCAAACTGTGGGAGTTGTGGTACAACCAAACGCTAATATTGATAAGGTTGCGACCGCAATTGCTTTATATAAAATGCTTGAGTTGCAGGGTAAAACCGTGAGCTTAATTTCGTCCGAGCCCTTACCTGAGGTTACTTCGTTTTTAGGTGATGGTATGGTTCCGAATACGGCTTTAGGAGTTAACACTTCCTTAGAGTTAGTTGTGTCCACAAAATCCGCCAAGCTTGATCAATTAAGTTACCAAATTGAGGACGACGGAATTCATATTTTCTTGCATCCACGTGAAGGTTTGTTTACAGAAGATGATGTTCATACTCGAGCAAGCTCCTCACCACTGGATACTTTGATTCTTGTCGGAGTTAGTACACCAGAAGATCTTGGTGCTATTTATCAGCAACACGCTGACCAGTTTTTCAACACACCTAAATTAGTTTTTGACACAAGCCCAGAGAATACTTACTTTGGCACGGTAAATGTGGTTGATGTCACAGCTAGTTCTTTGGGTGAACTCGTTACAGACTTATTACTTTCTATTGAGCCTGGTTGGGTTCAAGGTGAAGTGGCCACAGCCTTACTCGCGGCAATCACGGCAAGTACAAATAGTTTTCAAAGTGTGAAGACAACTCCTCGAACTTTTGCTTTAGCCTCAGATTTAATTACAGCTGGAGCCAAGCAACAGGAGGTCGTAAAGCATCTCTACAAGACAAAACCTTTTCCACTACTTAAGCTATGGGGTCGAGCTTTGGCCCGTGCCCAGTTTGTTGAGTCAGCCTCTTTACTTTACGCGTTATTAACCGCAAGTGATTTTGAGAAAACTGAAACCACTCCAGAGTTAGCAGAAAGTGTACTTCAAGAGTTGCTTGATAACAGCACGGGCGCGCAGGTTGTTGCGTTGTTGGCCGAAGCACCGAGCGGGGTGATATTAGTAGTCGCGGCTATGCCCCATGTCTCGCTATCAAAACTCTTCGATTCTTTAGGTGGCACAACTCTGTCTACAACAACAATTCGAAATTTATATACTCAGCGGGTAATTCAGCTTCCACTGTCTGATATCTCTCAAGCTGAACAACAGCTGCTAAGAGCTTTCTAAATCTAACGATCTGTTCATTCAGGTCGTTTTTTGTTAGATCGTGGTATAATAAAGAGGCAATTTCTTTCTTCCGAAACAAAAATGACAAACAATTTTTTAAATAGCAACCCGCAAGATCTACAGCGCGCGCTCCAAGATGAAACTCGAGAGATGCAAGAGCGTGAAGCGGCATCCAGGTCAAAGTCTTTAGGCTTGCCTTATATTAACTTGCATAATTTCCCCTTAGATTTAAATGTCTTGTCCCTGTTTACTGAAGAAGAGGCCAAAGAGATGCAAGCCGTACCGTTTTATAAAGATGGTAAATCAGTTCGACTTGCGACTGTTAATCCAAATAACCCGCTATTAAAACAAAAACTGGCTGAGTTGAATCATTACACCTTTACTCTGTACTTAATTTCAAAATCTAGTCTTGAGCAGACCATGCGTTTTTACGGAAAAGTCATGGTGGTTAAAACAACTTTTCAGGATTCTATTCAAATAGATGCAGCGGTTGATTATGCGCAAGCTCTTCGAGACCTTTCTGATGCCGACCAAACAAAAACTACACCGCTCCAGTTTCTTGTAGACTTTTTTGGCGCAGCTTTATCGTTCGGAGCATCTGATATTCACATAGAGCCAGAGGAATCGTTTATCAAAATTCGTTTTCGTATCGATGGTGTGCTCCAGGATTTGCTTCATGTTCAAAAGATTTCACAAAGAGCCTTAACCGCAAGAATTAAGTCGTTGTCGAAGCTTAAGTTGAACATCGACAACTTGCCACAAGATGGACGTTTAACTATTTATAAAGGACAAGAAAAAGTAGACGTTCGTGTGTCGACGTTACCGTCGGCTTATGGTGAGGGAGTGGTTATGCGTTTACTTGGTACTGGTACTCAGGGTTTGAAAGTCGAAGGTTTGGGACTGCAAGGAAAGGCTTTAAGTGTAGTCCGTGATGCCTTAGCCCAGCCAAATGGGATGATCGTTACGACAGGTCCTACAGGAAGTGGTAAAACCACAACTTTGTACGCGTTTTTAAATCAGCTCAATGAACCAGGTGTCAAAATTATTACTCTCGAAGACCCGGTAGAATATAAATTAGAAGGTGTACAGCAAACTCCGATTGATCACACGGTTGATTTTAGTTTTGCTAAAGGTTTGCGCGCAATTTTGAGACAAGATCCCGACGTAGTTATGGTTGGTGAAATTCGTGACGCGGAAACCGCCGAGACCGCACTACAAGCTGCGCTCACTGGTCACATTGTGTTGTCGACACTTCACACCAACGATGCTTCTGGGGCTATCCCTCGTTTAGTGACGATGGGAGCCAAGCCTTTTATCATCGCGCCTGCGTTGATGGTGGTTATCGCACAACGACTAGTGCGTATTTTGTGTGAGACTTGTAAGAAAGAGACAACACTAGCCGAGCCTCTATTGAAAAAGGTTCAAGAAAGTTTGGATGCCATTCCTAAAAATGCCGAAGTCGTAGTTCCTGCTAAGTTTGTATTTTATAACGCACCGGGTTGTGATGCTTGTCATGGTCTGGGCTACAAGGGGCGAATTGGTATTTTTGAAGTCATAGGAGTTAGTGAGCCACTTAAGGAGTTAATTATGGCCAGCGCCTCAGCTGGGCAGATTCGCACGCTTGCGCAGGGTGACGGAATGATCAGCATGACTCAAGATGGCTTGTTGAAAGCATTAAACGGTGTAACGGATGTTGAAGAAGTCTTCCGCGTTGCTGGAGATTAATGATATACTGAAACTATGAAAATAAAGGATTTGATGACGAAGAACGTAATAACGGTTAAGCCAACAGACACTGTAAATCAAGTGGCTGACGTTTTGTCTGATCATCACTTTACTGGGGTACCGGTTGCGGATGAAGATGGTAAGCTTTTAGGTCTAATTTCAGAGCGCGATTTCATCGCTTCAGACTCAAAAATTTATTTACCAACTTACATTAAACTTCTAACAGAGTTTGATTTTATTAAACATGATGAGAAGCGTTTGTCGCCAGCTGTGCAGAGTATTATTAATGCCACAGCGAAGGATATTATGAACAGTGAGCCAGTTACAGCCGATGCTGAAATGGATATTGAAGAGCTAGCGAACTTGTTCGGTCAAAAACGCGTTAATCCGATTCCGGTGGTTGATAAAAATAATAAACTTATCGGAATTATCTC
>CAYOVR010000016.1:0-7697 GCA_964407465.1 uncultured Candidatus Saccharibacteria bacterium | reverse complement strand
GTCATGCCCAATAAGTACATTTGTTCTTGCGTTTGGGCGATTTGCTTACGCGTCACGGCTTGGTCTGCAGCATAGACACTGATACCAAAGGTCAGGCGACCGGTTTTCGGCAAACGGGATTCCACCAAAGCCTTCACGGTTTCATCAAGAGCCGGGATACCAAAACTTTTACCCTCACCAAACTTCACCAAGCCACCGCAACGGTGAAACCAAGAGATAGGAAACTTCTCCATGTCGAAAACAACAAACTCATCGGAATTATCTCCCGAAGTGACCTCATAAAACTTTTTTCGTTGAAGCACTTGAAAATTTAGTGAATTTGTGCTATACTTAATGTACTAAAACATTTAAGTAGAAACAAAAAGAGAAAAGAAAAAGTCATATGCCAAAATCATCTCCTCAAAAGAGAGCCATTGACCAGAAAGTCGGTGCAGCAGAGCGTGACTTGCGCTCTGCATTTGCGTTTGTAGCAAAAAAACGTGCCAACATCTGGGTTACAGCTGCGGGTGTCTTGTTTGTTATGGGTATCGCGCTTGCATTCTTAACCATTGGTGATAGTGCTATGCAAGGGAATGCGGCGTTTTTACGAAGCAAGACTTCGGGAAGCACGACTTCAGGAAGTAAGGTAGCTCCTGCGCTTCCGCCTACGCCTAACAGAACAGGAACTTCGGGTACTGTAAATATTCCTGCTCAATTGCATCCATCATATGGTGATTCAGGAACCGCCGTTGATCCATCTAATGTCTCGAATTCGACATCAACATCAACCTCTACATCGAATAGTAGGGTTGCGAATACCACAACTGGAACTACACCAACTGTCGGAATTAATAACGCTGCTGGTAACCCATATGCCGACTTTAGTAGAGATTGTTCATGGAAACGACCAGACCAGTGTGCTGTCACGATTGATGCGACGGCAACTTCTGTCCAAGGTCAGCAAAAAGACTTCAAAATTTACGCTACTCCGCAAAAAAAGCAGTGTGGACCTGGTGACCCAGGGTATGTTGCTGGAAATCCAAACAGTTGTCAGTACATCTTAGCTTTATGGCCAAGTGTAAATATTGATTGGGGAGATGGTTCCAGACAGAGTTCAAATATTCGCACTTCATACAAGCATGCGTATTTAGCAGCCGGGACATATACTGTCACCGTAACAGCTCGATATAACCAACAACAATTTTTATCACTCGATGGTAAAGCGACTCCAATTGAGTCATATACCATTGCTCCTATTACTAAAACCATCACGGTTACCGCCGCTTCATCTGCTGTCCTACGAGCAACTCTAAATTCTGGTAGTAGACCTGCTGGTGCTGTTGCTCAAAACGCACGAGCGGTTGAGTTCGCAAAAATAGACATAACAAATCCAACTGGTACCGCAAAAACACTTAACGCTATGTTAATAGGTTGTAGAGATGGCTATGCTCCACGACGAAATAATGGTACCGCGGCTCCTCAGCCATTTGCAGCGAACAAATACTTTACAGTTCAAAGTACAAGTGGTGGGGGACAAGCTGTGACATTTTCAAGTGCACGTGAATTTTTTGGAGCGTTTTCAGGCGCTCAGTTCCAACTCGACTCACAACTTCTCTTTAATTGTATGAGTGGTGCGTTCAGAGCAGGTGGGACTCGTTCAGGTAGCAGTGCTATCACAGTTCCCGCAAATGGAACAACTACAGTGACTTTGATTGCTGACGTTGGTTCGGTTGATCCTTGTACTAGACTTCAACTTGGTATCATTGCTGGTTACGAAGGCGGAGGAAGTGGTCCGTTAATCGCTAACTCAGCTATGGGTAACTTGCAAATTGTTCCTGGGACCAATCCTTTGACCGGAGAAACTTGTTCTGCCGCCACGGTTGGCGGTACTGGTACAGCTGGGACGGGTGGCTCAGCTTCTGCGGCAACTTCTAAAACTCCCGCAAGCACTGGAACATCGGGTACTAAAGGAACCCAGACACCTACCGATACAAAATAGCTTACAGTACTTTCAAAACTACGGCTTAACGGCCGTAGTTTTTTATTTCGTGATATACTGAATTTAGTAAAATTTATATCGGAAACAAAAATATGTACAAAAAATATAAGGTCATTACTTCACTGTTTGCTCTAGTTACTCTTTGTGTTCCAACTGTTGTTCAAGCAACTTTAACCGTTGGTGCCACAAGTCTTACTAGTGACGCCGCTCTAACCATTAACGCTGTAGCAAACACTGCTGACGCTATTTATCTCCATGCCAATGGTGGAGTAAGCGAAACGATAAAGCTTCATGCAGATCAAGGGACAGGAATCGCATCTATCAACTTACTATCTGACGCAGGAGGCGTTACTCTCCAAGCAGCTACTGCGTTAGCTATTAATGTCACCTCTGCCACAGCAGCATCAAATATTACTGTCGCTGTTGATGCTGATGCTGAAGACTTCACTATTTCAACAACAGGTTCTGCAGGAGACATCTTTATTACCTCCGCAGATGACTTAACCCTTACTGGTTCTCCTGTCGCGTTGGTCTCTACTGGAAACATTACAGTGAATACTAATGTAGTATTTACAAATGGCGTTGTCGTTTATAATGATACTGGAGACGGTGATGGAGATTGCAGTGCTGGTACTTACTCTATGAATCTTAGTCAGGGAAATTTCTTTGGATTATACGGAGATAATAATGGGAATTGCACCTTGAGTTTTTCTAATGGCGTAGTCGGTGGAATTTATTACATTCAGTTGCAGTGGGCGGGTGCGTTTGATTTTATTTTGGCCCAAAATGGTGGTTTAACTAGGACGATAAAACAAATATGTGAAGGAACTGGCGCCACTCCTGATGACGATGGAGATGTCGCACATTTGGTCGTGAGAGCCTTCACTTCTAATACGGTTGGTATAATATCTTGTGTTGTAAACCAAACTGACGATTAAATTTTAGACTAAAAAACTACGGCTTAACGGCCGTAGTTTTTTATTTCGTGATATACTGAATTTAGTAAAATTTATATCGGAAACAAAAATATGTACAAAAAATATAAGGTCATTACTTCACTGTTTGCTCTAGTTACTCTTTGTGTTCCAACTGTTGTTCAAGCAACTTTAACCGTTGGTGCCACAAGTCTTACTAGTGACGCCGCTCTAACCATTAACGCTGTAGCAAACACTGCTGACGCTATTTATCTCCATGCCAATGGTGGAACAAGTGAAACCATTAAACTCCACGCTGACCAAGGAACAGGGGTTGATTCAATAAACCTTCTTTCAGACGCGGGTGGCTTAACACTACAATCATCCTTAGCTTCTGCAGACGCTATTAACCTTAATGCTGTTGCTGGCGGTTTAGATTTAGATGCTCTCACTGGTTTGACTATTAACGTCAGTGCTGCAACTGTTGCTTCCAATATTACGGTAGCTGTTAATGCTGACGCTGAAGACCTGACTATCTCGACTACCGGTTCAGCCGGTGACATCTTCATTACTTCTGCCGATGACTTAACCCTTACTGGATCACCTGTCTCCATAATTTCAACAGGTGCGATTGATGTTACCGGTAGGATTTCTCTAACAAACGGTGCAATTATGTATAATGACACAGGAACGTCAGCAAATTGTGATAATCCATCAGGTACAGCATCCGTAGATTTATCTACTGGGAATTATTTTAGTGTTGTGGGGGATAGTAATGGAAATTGCACTCTTACTATTTCTGGCACAACTTTTAGTGCAGATGGAGGGCTATACGTTCTTTCGCTTAACTGGCAAGGACCTTTTGATTTTATAGTTGAGACGATGGGTACTAGAACCATTAAACAGATATGTGAAGCTAGCGGTGGCACCCCAGACGACTCGGGGGATTTCGCTTTCCTAACAATTAGGATGGCTTCTACTCAGACTATCCAAATTCTTTCGTGTGCCGTTGCAGAAACTGCTGATTAAGCTAATTTTTAAAACGCCCTACAAAGGGCGTTTTATGTTTTGGCGATAAACTCAAAAACCGCTACAATAAAGGATATGCCGACTAAAAAAGCTGAAGCCAGATACATGCTAATCGACGGAAACGCCCTCATCCACAGGGGTTTTCACGCTGTGCCGTACTTAACCAATAAATCTGGTGAACCAACCAACGCGGTCTATGGTTTTACCATGATTCTTCTCAAAGCCATTAAAGATTTAAACCCAACTCACATTGCTTGTGCTTTTGATTTAGAAGGCCCAACTTTTCGTCACGAAAAATATGCGGAGTACAAAGGCACTCGCGTAAAATCTGCTCAAGAACTTTATGATCAGATCCCTCGGGTGAAAGAAGTTGTCCGTGCGTTGAATATTCCAGTGTTTGAATTGGCTGGTTTTGAAGCGGATGATGTTTTAGGAACATTAGCCAAGAAAATTTGCACAGAGCATAAAAATACTTGCGACGTCATGATAGCCACCGGCGACATGGATGCACTTCAGCTCGTCAACAAATGTGTAAAAGTATACACGCTCCGCAGGGGTATCACCGATACTGCTGTCTATGATGAAAAGGCTGTGGTTGATCGTTACGGATTAACTGCAAGTCAGATGATTGATTACAAAGCGTTGCGCGGTGATCCATCGGATAATATCAAAGGTGTTACAGGGATTGGCGAAAAAGGCGCAGTGGCAATTCTTCAAGAATTCAAAAGTATAGATAACTTATACAAACAGATTCACGCTAATAAAGTTGGGGACAAAATTAAGCCTCGGATTTTAGAGTTGCTAAAAGACCAGGAAGACTCAGCTCGTCTTTCGCATGAGCTTGCTACTATCCAATGCGATATTCCCGTAGAGCCAGACCTCACACCATATGCATTCAACGAAAAAGCTTTAAACGCAACTTTAGATTTATTTAAAGAGCTAGAATTTAAAAGTTTAATAGCTCAGTTACCAAAAAAATATGGTAGTAGTAGTGGGGGAGCGAAAGTCTTAGTTGAAGATTCTAAAGATGAGCCAGTAGAGCCTGCTCGAGCAGAAGTCGACTGGAAAGCCAGCTATGTGTTCATAGACAACGAGCAAAAGCTAGAAAAGTTTTTAGCGAAGTTGAAAAAGCAAAGTGAGTTCGCGATTGATACCGAAACAACCGGACTAGATCCAATTACTGCTCGTTTAGTTGGCGCGTCTTTTAGCTTTGAACTAGGCAGTGGTTACTATATTTCTGCTGAGCTACTAAAAAAGAGCAAGGAGCTTCAAGAAATTATCACAAACCAAACCGCAAAAAAGATTGGTCACAACATCAAGTACGATTATGCGGTGTTGCAAAACGAAAACCTAACTATAGGCAGTGTTTATTTCGACACTATGATCGCTTCTTATTTATTAAACGCTGGAACTCGTCAGCATGGCCTAGATGCTTTGGCCTTTAATGAGCTTGGGCATCAAATGCAGCCAATAGAAGACCTGATTGGTAAAGGCAAGGATCAAATTGGCATGCAAGATGTTGACCCGGAAAAAGTTAGTTGGTACGCCGCAGAAGATGCTGACGCAACTTATCGATTGAAACAGATTTACGAACCTCGTCTTAAAGAAGAAGGCTTGGAAGATATTTTTTACAACATCGAAATGCCATTAATTGAAGTTTTGGCTTCGATGGAGCGTTGGGGTATTAAGGTTGATGCGGGTTTATTGAATAGACTATCTGTTGAAGCTGAGAAGACTATCAACGCTTTGGAAAAAGATATCTACAAGCTGAGTGGGGAAGAGTTTAATATTGGTTCTCCGAAGCAAATGAAAGAAGTATTGTTTGAAAAGTTGAGACTTTATTCTCCTGATAACAAAAAAACTAAGACAGGTTTATCGACAGCAGCCGGCGAGTTAGAAAAAATGATTGACCAGCATCCGGTAATTCAAAAAATTCTGGAATATCGTGAGTTAACCAAACTTCAGTCGACCTACTTACTTGCTTTACCAAAGTTGGTTAACGAGAAAACAGGACGTATTCATACGAATTACAATCAGACCATCGCGGCTACTGGTCGTTTATCAAGTACAGATCCAAATTTACAGAATATTCCAGTTCGCGGAGTTGGTCTTGGCTCTGAAGTGCGCAAAGCTTTTGTCGCCGAAAAAGGTTGGACACTTTTGTCTCTAGATTATTCTCAAATTGAGTTGCGTGTTGTGGCTCATATCGCCCAAGACAAAACCATGATGCGTGTTTTCCAGAACGATGAAGATATTCACACCGAAACAGCGATGGCTGTATTTAAAGTGCCAGCGGATGAAGTTACTCCTGATATGCGACGTGACGCTAAAACTATTAACTTCGGGATTCTTTATGGGTTGTCTAGTTTTGGTTTATCGAGTCGTATTGGAGAAGTTGGGCGAAGTGAGGCTAAAGCTTTTATCGAAGCTTATTTTGCCGCTTATCCTGACGTGAAAAATTATATGGACGCAATTAAAGTGGATGTTAATAGAGATGCTTTTGTAAAAAACGAACTTGGACGAACAAGGCGCTTTCCTGAAATAAAATCCAGCCAATTTTTTATAAGAGCAGCAGCAGAACGAGCCGCGATTAACTTCCCAGTACAAAGTTTAGCTGCTGATGTTATCAAAGTCGCCATGATCAACGTCGACAAAGAGCTAAAAGGCCATGAAGACGAAATTAAGATGCTTCTTCAAGTTCACGACGAATTAGTTTTTGAGGTTCGCGAAGATGTAGCAGAGAAATGGGCTGAGAAAATCAAACCAATCATGCAAGATGCTATAAAATTGTCTGTACCGGTGCGTGTTGAAACCAAAGTTGGTAAAAACTGGGGCGAGATGGACAGACTTGACACCCAAACGAATAAATTATTTTAGTTTTTAGGCGGTGTGTTATACTTAGGAGCTAGGTAAATTAATCACATATTAGGAAACAAAGAATGACAAATCTAAAAAAGGTAGTAACCGGTCTGGTCGCATCTGTTGTAGCTTTTTCGCTCCCAGGATTAGTTTATGCCACTATAACAGTTGGCTCAGCTTCCGTAACTACAGATAGTACTTTAAGTCTTCAGGGTGGAAATGTAGGGGTGGGGACGACTGCGCCAGGAAAAGCATTGGAAATCAACTCCGCTACCGGAGCAAATTTACGTCTAACTTACAATGATGCCGATGGTGCCGCCGCAAGCTATGGTGATTTTTCTGTATCTTCTGGTGGCGACTTAACAGTTGCTCCAAGCGGCGGAGATTTCAATATCACAGGTAACGGCGCTGTGAGCGGAACCTTAGGCGTTACGGGTAACTCAACTTTTACTGGGTTAATTGGTGTTGGTGGAAGTGCAATTGATCCCACTGTTTATGTTAACTTGGTGAATACAGGTGCTTATGGCGGTGATAGTGTAACCCGATATGGTTACTCTGCTGATTTGACCGCTACAGATTTATCAAATGTTACTGCTGGTTATTTTTCAGCAGGAAGTTCTTATGGAGTTTCCGCAGCAGATCATAATGTTTTAACTGGTCTCGACGTGCATACAAATTTTTCTGGGACAGGGCGGGTAGATAATTCTCAAGGAGTTTATATCCAAGTCGCGAACTCTAATACAGGTAACATGAAAGATGCTTATGGTATTTACAATCAAATATTGGGTGTTAGTGGGCAAACTACTGGTTCTGCCATAGGTTATTATGGGGATTTAGTAACTACTTCTTCGGGAGGTCCAATAGCTTCAGCTTCGTTATTTCTTGGTAAGATTAGAAAACTTGGAGGAACTTCTGGT
>CAYOVR010000015.1:4182-17368 GCA_964407465.1 uncultured Candidatus Saccharibacteria bacterium | reverse complement strand
TAAACACATTTTTTATGTCTCAAGATAACCGAATCGATTTGGAATGTACGGTTTGCAAAAACTTGAATTACATGACGAGCAAGAACAAGAAGAATACCCCAGCTCGCTTGGAGATCAAGAAGTTTTGTAAGCACTGCAAGAAAATGTCTGTTCACAAAGAAACCAAGTAGTATTTACCCCGGGGACAGCCTCGGGGTTTGCTATAATAAGTAGGCAACTCTATAAATCACCATCTTATGATGGGGGCTTCGTATAATGGTAGTACAGTGGTTTCCAAAACCACCTGTGTGGGTTCGATTCCTACAGCCCCTGCCACAAAAATACTCAGCATTTTGCTGGGTGTTTTTGTTTTATTATTCAGTTGACACCCATGGTATACAAGTGTACACTTAAGATACACTATTATTTATAAAGTATTATGGCTACAAAATTTATTGGGGTTAAAGAGTTCAGGCAAAATATTGCTAAAATTGCTAAGAGTTCACAAAAAAATAATGATCGTTTTGTTATATTAAATCGAAACACTCCTATTTTTGAGGTGCGCCCTCTTTCTGATGCAGATTTCACTTTAGAAAGCCTGGCCTTGGGGATCCAGCAGGGTTTAGATGATGCAAAAGCTGGCCGTGTATATACCCAAACTCAAGTCGAATCAATGTTCGGATTATGAAGTATCAATTACTTTATACCAAAAGGGCTATCTCAGACTTAGAACAGTTTAGTAAAGAAGATTCTCGAAGAATAATAAAGAAACTAAAATACTTTTCTGAGCAGTCTAATCCAATCGATCACGCCAAGCCTCTGAAAGGATTGTACAAAGGACTACTTCGGTTTAGAATTGGTGATTACCGAGCAATTTTTAGTAAGGATGCCAAAGGTACTATAACTTTACTGACAATCATAACCGTTAGGCATCGTAAAGATGTGTATTCGAAATAGCCTTAGTATTCCAAAACACACCCTGCCACAAGATGGTGATTTTTTGTTACACTGTATATATGAACGAACCTCATTATGAAAAAGAACCATCATCAGAACCTGTAATAGATATAGCTACTTCAGAAGATGCTGAAGATATAACCTCTGTTCACCGCCTGACTTGGATGAATACATATCCAAACGAAGAAGCGGGTATCACTGAGGCAGATATTAAGGAACGGCTTGAAGGGGAAAATGGTGAAAAGATTCCAAAAAACATAGAGCGTTGGAGAAATACTGCAGAAAAAGCTGACGGAAATAGTGCTGTATTTGTCGCCCGTCTAGACGGCAAGGTCGTAGGATTTATCTCTCCTCGGACTATTCATAATCAAAGACGATTAGGAGCGATTTATGTTTTGCCAGAAGCTCAGGGGAAAGGGGTGGGAACGAAGTTAATCAATAAGGCTTTAGAGTGGTGGGGTCGTAGTGAAGATATTTATTTACACGTTACTACCTATAACACGCAAGCCTTTGAGTTATATAAAAAAATTGGGTTTGAAGAAACAGGAAATGACATAGCCGGGGAACCTATTAAGTTTAAAAGCGGTGCTGTAATGCCAGAAATTGAAATGGTATTAAAAGCAGAGAAGTAACGAGGTATCATATAGTTATGGAAAAAATATTGAAAATTGCGATTGGCGGAGGTAAAAATCTTTACGGGAAATTTGAGGGTTCTTCAAAGCAACCCTTGTTTATTATTGTGCATGGTCTTCCTGGAAACATGGATGAAGAATTCTACCATAATGCTACGCGCTATTTTAAAAAAAATAAATATGCCACATTTCGCTTCAATTTATACGATTGGCGAGAAAGCGCTCGCCAGCTCATAGATTGCACTCTTCGTACTCATGCGGATGATATAGATGCGGTAGTAAAACATTTTAGAAAGAAAGGTTTTAAAAAGATATTTATAGCAGGGCATAGCTTCGGTGGACCTTCTATTTTACTCTCAAAACAACAAGATTTTAATGCAGTTGCGCTTTGGGATCCATCTTATGAGATATCTTTTACCAAACGCAGATATGGTTTTTCAGGTGGCAAATACGTGAAAGAAATTAAAGGATATTTAATGTGCTGGGGAGCTAGCACAGTTATAGGTAAAAACATGGCTAACGAGGTAGATAGTCTGGACTGGCAGAACCTGACTAAAAAGTTTAACCCGCCTATCATAGAAATCTTGGCAGGAAAAGGAGTGTTGTTAAAAAAAGCGAGCAACTATTTTAAACATGCCAGAACTCAAAAGAAAATAGTGGTGATCAAGGGAGCCACGCATTACTTTGATGAGACAGAGAAAATACAACAGGCGGTGTTTAATGAGACTAAGAAGTGGTTCGATAAATTTACAAGATAACCCGCTCTTATGAAAAAAGGAATTGATTACATTGGTGTCTCTGCAGGGGCTATGATATTCAACGACTCTGGGGAACTGTTTTTGTCCAAAAGAAGTCAGAATACTAAAAATGAGAAAGGTCACTGGGAAACCCCAGGAGGCGGAGTAGATTTCGGCGAAACATTAGAAGATGCTGCCAGACGAGAAATAATGGAAGAGTATGGGGCAGAAATAGATATTATCGAACAATGGCCAGCGGGTGATCATATTATTCCAGATGAGCACCAACATTGGGTGGCGACAACCTTCCTAGCAAAATTTAAAGAAGGTCAGGAACCAAAAATTATGGAACCCGAAAAATGTGATGCCATTGGATGGTTTAAACTCACTGAGCTTCCACAGCCGTTATCTATTATTACCAAGATTGATCTCGATCACTACAATAAAGAGACTGCCAATAAACATTAATCATTCACAAAACATAAATGAATAAAAAAGTATTACTTAGTGTTGGGATCGTAATAGTGCTTGGAATCGGATATTATTTGATATCTCCGTTTTGGAATAACAAAGAATTGAATGAAGAATCACCTCTCAGCGTAGGTTCTCAAGTAGTTAAGGATGATCTGGATAACATGAGTCCTGAAACCAAAGAGAGATTTGAACAAGAGACTTTGGCTATGAAAGATAAAGTCATGGTTATGTCCGATTCTTTGCCGTCAAATCAGGCTAAGATAGTTGCTACGGCTGAGTTTAAACCTCGGGCACATGACGTTTCAGGAAAGGCCATACTCATTGAGCAAGACAGGAAGCATATTGTCAGATTTGAGAATTTTGAAACAATCAATGGACCAGATGTGGATGTTTATTTATCATCCGAACTCGGCGACACCGACTTTGTAAGCCTGGGTAATTTAAAAGCGACACAAGGAAATGTGAATTATGCAGTTCCAGAAGGTACTGATGTTAGCAAGTACAACAAAGTCCTTATTTGGTGCAAAGCATTTTCTGTTCTGTTTAGTTATGCTGAATTGCATTAATTTATTTTAGTATCACTATGTTAAAGGCTGTAATCTTTGATTTAAACGGAATATTTATTTTAAGCGAAAAACTTAGTGTTCGCTTTGAAAAGGATTTTGGTATATCTATAACTGAGTTTTTACCTGTGTTAAATGAAATTATGGATAAAATGAGAGCGCCAGGAGCAGGTAATTCATTCGTCTATTGGCAACCTTATTTAGCGAAATGGAATATAAGCCTAACTGAACAGGAGTTTTGGAGCTACTGGTTTAAAGAAGAGAAGCCTTCTAAAGAGATGCTTGATATGGCCGAAGAAATTAAAGCCAAAGGTCTAAAGTTATTCTTGCTTTCAAATAACTTTAGTGAGCGTGCAGTTTACTATGCGCAGTATGACTGGATGGATAACTTAATAGACAAAGCTTACTATTCTTGGCAGACCGGTTTTGTTAAGCCAGATCATCGAGCGTGGAAACAAGTTCTTGAAGAAAATGACTTACAATCAGAGGAGTGTCTGTACTTTGATGATCAAGAAAAAAATGTTATCGCAGCGCAGGAAGTTGGTATAGAGTCCTTCGTATTTGTGGATGTCGCAACAACTAAAGATATTATTGAAAAGAAAGCCTCACATGTATAACCACGCACCAGAAAATTATATATGCCCGATCTGTTTAGGCGTTCAAGGGGTAGAAAACGATGACACCATGATTCGGCAAACAGACATCGTCTACAAAGACGATTTGGTTATGGCGTTCATTGGCTCAATTTGGGTTGGAACTAATAATCCAGGACATCCTTTAGTTGTGCCGAATGAGCATTTTGAAAACGTTTACGATATTCCCAAGGAAGTTGGACATCGCATTTTTGAAGTAGCACAAAAAGTTGCGCTAGCGTTAAAGGAAGTTCGTAAATGCGAAGGTGTGACATTTAGACAAAATAATGAACCTGCCAGTAGTCAGCACGCGTTTCATTATCACTTACATTTGTTCCCAAGGTTTGTTGGGGATGAACTGGATACCCAGATAAAAAATTCATACCGACCTTCGCCCGAAGAACGTAAGCCGTACGCGGACGCACTTAAAGCCGCCTTAAACTAAATCCATGATCATCAAAGAAGTTACACAAGTTGGAAATCCAATTATTCGAGCTCGTTCTAAGAGAGTTGCAAATTTTAAGGATAGAGAAGTTCTCAAGATAGTTAAAGATTTAACTGACTCGATGCGCTACCATGGTCTCGTGGGTATGGCTGCACCACAAATTGGTACTAACTTAAGAATTTTCGTTTCCGAGATTGCCAGTACTAAACATAGAAAACCAAAAGAATTAGATAAGTTAAGAGTTTTTATAAACCCACAGATCACATCTTTTTCAAAGCAAAAAATTGATGGTTATGAAGGTTGTGGTAGTGTGGCAAACTCTGGCTTGTTTGGCTCTGTAAAAAGACCTGATAAAGTTACCGTTAAAGCCTTTGATGCTAACGGTAATCTTTTTGAGTTAAAGGCTAAAGGCTTGCTTGCTCGAATAATTCAGCATGAAGTTGATCATCTCGATGGAAAAGTTTTCCTCGACATTTTGAAAGATACCAAAAGCCTGAAGAGTAGATCTGAGTATATAAAGAAGTAAACACCTATTAAATTTAAAAATTCATGTCAGAAAGATTTACACCAGAGGAACAATTTTTAAGAGATCAAGCGGCTCAAGCAATAAGAGAATTCAGAGAAAGAGAAAGACGGCATGGTCATGAAAAAAAGAGAGACCTAACTTATGGCCGAGGTATTGTTGAATATACAGATATTCTAATGGGGTTACAGCATTTCATAAGCTATGTAAGGTCTTTATCGTTTGGAAAAGTAAAAATGTTAGATATTGGTGCTGGTCATGGAAAGGCGATGGGTGAGTTGGAAAATATCGAAGATTTAAGTTATAACTTAGAGATTATCGGTACAACTCTGACAAAGAATAAAAAAACTGAGCGAAACTTAGGGAACGAGAAAATAATATTAACCCCCGCGGAAACCCTAAAACCGATAAAAGATTCCGAAATTAGCGGTATCATTTCCGTTCATGGAGTAGGGCATTCCAAATCCCCTGAGTTAGTAGCCGATAGTATTTATCGGGTGCTAGTTCCTTCAGGTGCTTTTAAAACTACTTATGTAGATTTTGAAAACGGAGAAGGTTGGTACAAAGAGTTCACTGAAATGCATCAACGTTTAATCGACCGGTTAACGTCTTTGGGCTTTGATGTTGCTTTGTATAAAAACCCTACTAAAACCCTGGCAGGCCAAGATGCAATTGCGGTAGTTCTTGCTGCTATTAAGCCTCCTGTTGTAGGCATAACAGCCCAAAAACTACTTTCTCTTGACTTTGCAGATTATGAGGAACAAAAAGAGCATCTACAATCACAGGTACAGAAGACCGATGATGATTCGGAAGAGCCCGAGGAGCTTTTTGATGAAGAAGAGGATAAGGAAGACTTGATTCGATATATTGAAAGCCAGCTATAAAGACCCCTATCTTTATTCCCAAAATAGGAGTAAAATAGGGATATAGCCTTAATTAATTACTCGTATGGCCTCACCGAATAAAGAAAAAATCTTGGTAGAAATGCGCAACTACCATACGACTCCTTTTGCTGACAAGCTCTCTTCCGAAGCTGCAAATATGCTTCGGGTTAAGTTTGCTGTAATAGAAGATGAAATTATTGCCATGCTCCTTGGCCTAATTAATGGCAAAGTTGAATATAACGACTACTCTCCAGAGTTAACCAAATTTGAAAAAGAAGTCAAAGCTCTCACTGGCAAAGATGCGACGCAAAAAAAAGAAAAAGAACTGTTCATTACAAAAATTCAGCAATTGCTGGAGATTTCCAAGTTAGCATCAGATGCTAATTTTACATTACGTCCTTTGCGCTATCGAAAAACAGCGCGCTAAAGCCCGATCGAAACACAAATAAAACATGGATAAAAAGTTACGCATAGCCCAAGTCGCGCCTTTGTGGTATCCAGTGCCTCCAAATAAGTATGGCGGTACCGAGCGCGTCATTTCGTTTCTAACAGAAGGTTTGATTAATAGAGGTCATGAGGTGACCCTTTTTGCTGCACCCGGTTCACAGACTAGCGCAAAGCTCGTGAGCATTTTTGATCAACCATTAGTTGAGATGGGTGTTGAGTGGAGCGATCACGCGTGGAACATGAAGAATCTTCAAACAGTCTATGAACGTGCCCAAGCAGGTGAATTTGATATCATTCACAATCATATCGAAACTTTTCATTTGTTTATGGAGAACTTGGTTTCTACACCTACGCTGACTACGATTCACAATCCATTGCATTATAAAAAAATAGAATTAGGTAAGCAGTCGCGCGCGGTGTGTTACAACGCATCTCGTGATACGACTAATATCGTTTTCATCAGTAATGCTATGAAAGAGAAAGCGGATATAAATTTCAAAAACTCTTTTTTTGCTTACAATAGCGTTGACTCAAAGCATTTTGCGTTTAGTGATTCACCTGAAGACTATTTTGTTTGGATTGCAAGAATTAATAAGTATAAAGGTATCGAGAACGCAATTGCTGCCGCAGAAAAGTCCCGCGAGAGACTAAAAATCGCTGGCCCTATTCATCACTCGCAACAAGAATATTTTGATACAGTCGTTAAACCTCACTTGTCCGACAAGATTGAGTATGTCGGCGAGCTTACTCAGGAAGAACTTCCCGCATTTTACGGCAAAGCAAAAGGGTTGCTGTATCCAATTGAGTGGGATGAACCATTTGGTTTAGTCGTTGCTGAAGCGATGTCATGTGGTACGCCCGTGGTGGCTTATCGACGTGGTTCAATGCCCGAACTTATCAAAGACGGTCTAAATGGTTACGTCGTTGATTCTAATATAGACGACTTGGTTACGGCCATGGGTAAGCTCGACAAGCTCGATCGAAAAGTTGTCCGTGAGACTATTGAAAGTATTGCTGGTTCTGAAAAGATGATCGATACTTACGAATCAATTTACAGGAAGTTACTATCATGAAGACCATGCGCATAGCAACTACAGTCACCGGTCATTTTACGGCACCGGTCCCAGGTGGAATCATTTACGCTCCCATAAATTTGGCAGTGGCGATTTCAGAAGGTCTTGCGGCGCGAGGTCATGAAATTACTTTTTATGCGCCAAAAGGTTCTGAGCTTAAAGGCGTTCGTGTAATTGATGGTGGTATAGTCCCGTTAGAACAAGACGGTGGCCACGAACTATACAGAAAGAACAAGAAAACAGGAGCGCCAGTAACAAGAAACCTGTGGGATCAGTATCTGTTGTCATTACTATATAAAGATGCAATGGATGGTCAGTATGATTTGCTTCATATTCATCCCATCATGCGCGCTTTACCTTTCGCTCACATGATTACAAATGTACCCACAGTTTATTCTTTGCATGATCCAATCTCAGACGTGAAGAAGTTTATGTATAATCTTTTTGATTCACCGAATCAATTTTACATTTCAGCTAGCAACGCCCAACGTGAACCTGCACCAGAGTTACGATACGTGGACACGGTATATCATGGCATTAATGTAGATGAGTTTCCTTTTGCCGAAAAAGCTGATGGGGGATATTTGCTCTATGTTGGGCGTATGCACAAAGATAAGGGCACTCATTTGGCTATTGAAGCCGCTAAGCGCGCACATCGAAAGTTAATCCTAGTTGGCTCGGGTGGAGCAGGAGATTATTGGGATGAGTTTGTAAAGCCGCATCTTAGTGATCAAGTTGAATATGTTGGTCCTCTGTCTCATGAAAAGTTAGTGCCCTATTATCAAAACGCTGACGCTCTTTTAATGCCTACTCAAGTTCGCGAGTCGTTTGGCCTTGTCTTAGCCGAAGCTATGGCGTGTGGGACACCGATTATTGCTTGGAACAATGGTTCAATTCCTGAAGTTGTCGCTGATGGTGAAACTGGTTTTGTTGTCAGTAATCTTGAGGAGATGGTTTTCGCAATTGATAGAGTTGGCAACATCGATCGTAAAGATTGTCGCGCCCGTGTAGAAAAACTCTTTACAAGTGATATAATGATAGAGCGCTACGAACAGACCTTCGCAAACATCATTGAAACTTTTAATAAGAACAAATCGCTATGAGAGTTGGCCAATTAGCTTACAACTTGTATCCAGTCAAGCCTGACTCTAATCAGGCGATTTATTCAACTGTTGCTTGGTTAAGCGACGGCTTAGTTGATCGTGGAAACGATGTGACTTTATTCGCGGCTGGAGATTCGACGACGAAAGCCAATCTTGTGTCTGTTGCGCCAACTTCAACAAAAGAAATGCAACTCTCGGCAGAAGCGCAAAAGACATACTATCATTTATTAGCTTCAGAGTGTTACAAGCGAGCTGCTTCGTTTGATATTATTCATTCACATTTTAGTTTAATTAGTTCTTACTACGCAGATTTAGTTAAGACGCCGACCGTCCAATCTCTTCACAGCCCCATAGATCCTGGTATTATGGATTTTTTGATGAGATATCAACACAACTACTATATTTCTTTTACATTAGCTCAGAGAAAACAGTTACCAAAGTTAAACTGGATTGCTAACATTTATCACGGCGTTGATACTCGAACTTTTGCGTTTAATCCTTTTCCAGAAGATTACTTTTTGTATATCGGACGCATTACGGAAGACAAGGGTGTCCACTTAGCGATTGAAGCTGCTAAGGCCGCTGATGTCTCGCTAATAATTGCTGGGCCAAGTTATTCGGAAGAAGGTTATTGGC
The DNA here is from genome assembly GCA_964407465.1 of uncultured Candidatus Saccharibacteria bacterium. GTDB lineage: Bacteria > Patescibacteriota > Doudnabacteria > UBA920 > UBA920 > JADZEH01. The sequence goes on along the minus strand of CAYOVR010000015.1, from coordinate 8,283 downwards.
ATAAACATATTGAAAAATCTATCGATGGTGTGAAAGTTAAGTACGTTGGTTCGGCAAATTTCGCAGAAAAGATTAAGTATTACCAGAACGCTAAGGCGCTATTATTTCCAACTCAGCGCATTGAACCTTTCGGTATGGTTATGATTGAAGCCATGTCATGTGGTACCCCAGTTATTGGTTGGAACAACGGTTCAGTCGCCGAAGTTGTTCAGCATAGAGAAACTGGTTTTGTTATCAATTCTGTAGGGGAAATGGTTCGTGCCATGAAGTCCATCGATAAAATTAGCCGTGAAGCGACTCGTAAGCGTGCTTTGAAATTCTTCAGTGTAGAAAAAATGGTGACAGGTTACGAAAAAGTTTATTTGAAAATTATGGAACAAACTCGTCAAAAGCAGAAAACTCAGAAGTAAAACTAGTTTCTAAAAACAAAATGCAAATTACGTTCTTTGGCGCCGCACAAAACGTTACCGGTTCAAAACACTTGATTCAATCACAAGGATATCGAGTGCTTTTAGATTGTGGTTTGTTTCAGGGTCGTCGCAGTGAAGCTCGAGAACAAAATAGTGAATTACCTTTCGAAGCTCGTTCTATCAATGCAGTGATTGTTTCTCACGGTCATGCTGATCATTGTGGCATGCTACCATTGCTCGTGAAGCAGGGCTTCACTGGCCATATTTATTGCACTAATGCTACCGCTGAAGTTATGCGCTGGATTCTCCTTGATTCCGCCAAGATTCAAGAACAAGACGCTGAGTACTACAACAATCGATTACCCGTTGGAGAAGATCCTATCTCACCCCTGTACAGTACAGAAGACGTCGAGATTATGATGAAACACGTTAGACCAATTCCTTATTTTAGGCTTCGTCCTCAATGGACAATTCTAAACGAACGAATTAGGTTTAAGTTTTATGACGCTGGGCACATTTTAGGTTCTAGCGTTATCTACTTAGAGTGTGTTGAAAATGGAAAAACTCATAGCGTTGGATTTACGGGAGACTTAGGACGTGCACCAGCTCCAATTTTACACGCACCTGAAGTTATCAAAGAACCGGTTGAAACATTTTTGACTGAGGCGACTTATGGGTTTAGAAATCATCGTCCGATTAATGATGCCAAAAAAGAGTTACGTGAACTTATTGCTTACGCTTACAAACATAAAAGCAAAATTGTTGTTCCAGCGTTTTCTCTTGGCCGTACTCAAGAGTTAGTTTACTTGCTGCATGAGCTAACTGACGATGGTGAAATTCCACGCTTACCAATTTACATAGATAGCCCACTTGCTGGTCACCTCACCGACGTGTTCATGGCGCACGCGGAAGATTTTGATCACGAATCATGGATGGCGTTTGGTTCAAAAGGGGAAGCGCCTTTAGCGTTTCGCAATCTTATCTATACGCATTCAGTTGAAGAGTCTAAAGCTATAAACACCATGAAAGGACCGATGATGATTATCTCGGCTTCAGGTATGGCCGAAGGTGGGCGTATCCTTCATCACTTAAAGCAAAATATAGAAGATCCAAATAGTATTATCATGTTTACTGGGTATCAAGCCCAGCATACTTTGGGTCGAAAAATTATTGAAGGGATAAGCCCAATAAGAATTTTTGGTAAGCAATTTCAGGTTAAAGCTCAGATTCGGAAGATGAATGAGCTTAGTGCCCATGCTGATCAGAATGGTTTGCTCAACTATATTAATCAGTTGCAAGGACTGAAGTCTGTATTCGTAGTTCATACTGAAATTGATCAGGGCAACGCTTTTGTCGAAGCCGTACAAGCCAAGCATCCAAATGTGACCGTACTTATGCCGGAAAAAGGCTACACAGTAGAAATCAAATAGAACAACTTTCTTTTGACAAATTAATAGTTCTATGTTATAATCATTGATATTAATAGACTCTGACCTTAATGCTCTGAATTTTTCTGGCCCAAGGAATGGGGTCAGAATTTTTTTATGGATACTACAAACTCAGAACAAGGTTTTGCCTCTTTAGGCATTGATCAGAAGTTTCTCACGATACTCGAAAAAAACAAGTACACAATACCAACTCCTATCCAGGCGCAGGCAATCCCTGTCGCGATTAAAGGTACGGATGTTATTGGTATTGCTCAGACTGGTACTGGAAAAACTTTAGCATTTGGAATTCCAATGCTTCAGCGTTTAAGTGAGCAAAAGGGCAACAATGGCTTAGTTGTTGTGCCAACTCGCGAATTAGCTTTGCAAGTTGAAGAATCTTTGCATGTAATCGGCAAAGATCTCGGTCTCAAAACCACCGTCCTTATTGGTGGCGAACCGATTGGCAAACAAATTCGAAGCTTACGTTTACAACCACACATCTTTATTGCCACTCCCGGTCGTCTTAACGATCATTTGAAACAAGGCACAGTTAAATTAGACAAAGTTCGCGTTGTCGTTTTAGATGAAGCCGATCGCATGCTCGACATGGGTTTTGCTCCTCAGATCAAAGAAGTTTTCAGAAAGATGCCAACCAATCGTCAGACCATGTTGTTTTCTGCAACTATGCCTAACGAGATTGTTGCTTTAGCTACGTCCTACATGCAGTTACCAGTTCGTGTTGAAGTTGCTCCAGCTGGTTCAACAGCAGAAAAGGTTACCCAAGAAATTATTTTCGTTCATCCTAAAGAAAAACCAGCATTACTTCAGCAATTACTTGAAGAAACTCATCAAACTATTTTAGTGTTTACTCGTACCAAATACGGCGCCAAAAAAGTTACTCATCATATTAACAAGCTTGGTAGTACTGCTGCCGAAATTCACTCTAACCGTTCTTTGTCACAGCGCAAAGAAGCTTTGGCTGGTTTTAAAAGCGGTAAGTATCGCGTTTTAGTAGCAACAGATATTGCTGCTCGCGGTATCGATGTCTCCGGGATTAACTTAGTTGTAAACTACGATTTACCAGAGCACGCTGAAGATTACGTCCATCGCATTGGTCGTACTGCTCGTGCTGGAAAAATTGGTAAAGCAATTTCTTTTGTTACTCCAGACCAGAAATTTGATGTTCGCAGTATCGAACGTGTTATCAAAATGCCTTTGCCTGTAAAAGAAACTCCAAAGAATTTACAAGCAGTTGTTTTAGAAGGACCAGAACGACCAGAGCGCTCAAGTCGACCTGCTCGTTCGTATGGGTCAAGACCGACAACCAGACCGAGCTATTCAAGCACTCGATCAGCAACGAGTTCTTCTCGTTCCTCAGGCCGTCCTAGTGGCCCACGAGCGCATTCAGCGCATTCAGCACAGTCCTCAGACAGACCGGCTCGTCCTACAGGACCAAGCGCTGGAACTTCTCGTCCATCTGGGCCAAGTTCAGAGTCAGGCCGTCCGCAAAGACCAACCGGACCAAGTGCATCAAAATCACCTTTCGGCAATAAATCCAATCGACGCAATAGCCGCCCAGATCCTAGCAAAATCTACTGGCACACCGTTCCTAAAGACAAATAAAGCTTAAACACGACCCTATTTCAGGGCCGTGTTTTTATGTTACAATCAGATGTATGACTGAATCACATATACCACAACATGTGGCAATTATTCCTGATGGAAACCGTCGCTGGGCAAAAGCAAACGCACTTCAAGCTACGCTTGGTCATGAAGAAGGTGTTAAACGTTTTTGGGAGTTAAGTGAAGAACTTTTTAAAAAAGGTACGACTCATGTTACGATTTGGGGCGCATCAAGTGATAACTTAAAAAAACGTAGCCCTCATGAAGTCCAATTCTTGGTCTCATTGGCTAAACTAAACTTAGATGATCCTAAACTACTCAAGCAATTCGTTGATAATGAAATTAAAGTTCATGTTGTTGGAAAATGGAACGAGATATTGGGAGATAGCGGGTTAGCTGATGGTGTGGCCACGATTCAATCCAAAACAGGACACTTTACTAAGCGTACCCTCACGATTTTATTTGGGTACAGTGGTGTGGAGGAAATGATGGATGCTATCCCAAAGCTTAAAGATTTATCTACGCCACTTACTTACGAACAAGTTAAAGATGTTTTGTCTACTGGATTTTTACCACCGGTTGATTTAGTAATCCGTACTGGCGGCGAACCTCATTGGTCAGCTGGATTCATGATGTGGCAT
>CAYOVR010000015.1:0-4172 GCA_964407465.1 uncultured Candidatus Saccharibacteria bacterium | reverse complement strand
TAGCCAGTTGTATTTTACAGAAACACTTTGGCCAGATTTTAAAGCAGATCAACTAGAACTTGCGCTCTCGGATTTTGCCAAGCGTGAACGAAGAATGGGAAAATAGATGAAATTACTGATGATCCGCCACGGCCAAACAGACGCCAATAAGAACGAAATAGTTTATGGTCATTTAGATTTGCCGATTAATGAAGAAGGAGCAAAGCAGGTTGAAATAATGGCTGAGCAGTTGAGCGCTCATCATGTTGATGTTATTTATGCTTCTCCTCAAACTCGGACACGTCAAACGGCAGAGGTCGTTTCCGCTAAGTTAAATCTACCCATTGTTTACAAAGATGAGCTAGTGGAGCGGGACTTTGGTTCGCTCAACGGTCAGTCGTGGAAAGACATTTTAGAAAAATATGGTCCAGACTATCGACACAGGGACTTTCGTCAGGAATATGATTATCACGAGTTTGGCGGCGAAGATGTCGCTGATGTAAAAAAGCGTTTACGAGTATTTTTAGATTTCGTTAAGCAAACCCATACTGATGACCAAGTTATTTTAGTTATCACCCACGCTGGTATTATCAGGCTCATGTATCACGAATACATCGATGTTACGGAAAAAGACCTTGATAATGAGACAATTCACGAGTTCATAGTTTAATTTCATAAATTACTAATGTAGGGGTTGTAAGCTGAAAGTAAGGAGATAAAGCTTATGACAAACACCTATATGTTCCTCTGTGACAATTGTGGCGACAAAAAAAGTCAGCATGGATTTTGTGCGCGTTGTTCAATTCCGCTCACAATGTATAGTCAAGCGACTAAACGCCCACACGCCATAGCCTATATATGAAAATGAGTCGCCCCCGGGCGGCTCTTTTTATTTCCCTTAATCCTTTGTATACTAAAGATGTAATTATTCGCAAACGAAACACAAATATGTCCAGCATTTCAAAAGTAATAGCTCGTGAAATTTTAGACTCTCGCGGAAATCCAACGGTAGAAGTTGATTTAACTTTAGACGATGGTTCTATGGGTCGGGCTTCGGTTCCCAGCGGAGCTTCTACTGGTAATCATGAAGCTATCGAGTTACGTGATGGTGATGATAAGCGTTACAACGGAAAGGGTGTTTTAAAAGCTGTTGCTAATGTGAATACAGAAATTGCTAACGCATTAGTGGGTAAAGATTTGGATCAAAAAAGCGTGGATGGTACTTTAATTTCTTTGGATGGCACAGAAGACAAAAGTCGTTTAGGTGCGAATGCAATTTTGGGCGTATCTTTGGCTTTTGCACAGGCTAAAGCTGCAAGTAATAAGCAGCCTTTGTATCAGTATTTTGCAGAAATCGGAAATTCTTCTCAAAGTTTACAGCTACCCGTACCGATGATGAACGTTTTAAACGGTGGCGCTCACGCTAGTAACTCTAGCGATTTTCAGGAGTACATGATTATGCCAGTCGGTGCGAAAAGCTTTAAAGAAGCATTGCGTATGGGCGTGGAAATTTTTCATGCTTTAAAAAAGATACTCTCTGATTCAGGCTTTCCGACTACTGTTGGTGATGAGGGTGGATTTGCGCCAACACTTCGTTCAAACGAAGAACCCCTAGAATTGATCATGAAAGCCATTGAAAGTGCGGGCTACAAAGCCGGGGAAGATATTGTTATAGCCATTGATGTCGCTGCTAGTGAATTTTACCGAGGTGGGAAGTACGAGTTAAAGCGCGATGGAAAATCTTTGTTATCTGCGGAGATAGTAGAGATGCTGGCGTCATGGGTAGAGAAGTACCCCATCGTCTCAATTGAAGACGGGCTAGCCGAAGATGATTGGGATGGTTGGAAGATGCTTACTGAAAAACTGGGAGATAAAGTCCAGATAGTTGGAGACGACTTGTTTGTAACTAATATCAAACGGTTGCAAGAAGGTATTACCAAAGGTGTCGCTAATTCAATTTTGATCAAGTTAAATCAGATCGGCACAGTTAGTGAGACTATTGGCGCAATCGCTTTGGCTAAGCAAAGTGGCTACACTTCTGTCGTGTCGCATCGTTCTGGCGAAACAGAAGACACTACAATTGCGGATCTCGTTGTTGGTTTAGGTACGGGACAAATAAAAACCGGCTCATTAAGCCGATCTGAACGCGTTGCTAAATATAACCAGTTGTTACGCATAGAGGAACAGTTGGGGGAGAGAGCCGTCTTTCCAGGTAACGCTGAACTAAACAAATAATGGTGCAAATATAAAGAGATGGCATAAAAATGATGAACGGCGAGAAACCTTTGGGGTTCCTCGCCGTTTTTGCATGACAAGTCGGCAGATACCTAGGTGGTAATGATCGTGATGATCTTTGCCGACGGGTGGGCTTCCTGAACATTGCGGTCGAAGCAAGAATCGCAGGCGAGCTTGCCCTTGTTTGTCCCTTCGCGCTCCTGCCAGAAATCGTTGCTGGGAGTGCAGAGTTCAACGGTGCCGCAGAAATCGCAGCGGCAGTATTTGTAGCAAAGCTCGTGCGGAGCAGAATTCTGGGCGGTGCAAGGGTTCTCCTTGGTTCCAACTTCGTTAGACATGTGTCCATCTCCTTTAAAGTCTCATCTCAGACTGATAACATTATATCATAAATACATAAATTTGTCAATACCACTAATCCCTAGGAAATACTTATCCACTTTATGTATTAAAAGTGTGGTATAATTAAGTTACTAATTTACTCTTTCAAATAACTAATATTTGAAACAAAAAGGAAAGATAAAATGAAACTAAAAGGAATGCAAATTGCCACCGCAAGCTTGGCAATTGTGGCGCTTTTGGCCCCAAGTTCGGCAGGAGCTGCTCTAACTGTAGGTGCGCTCTCAGTTACTAGTGATGGTGCTTTGACCATGGAAGCTGCTGCTGGCTCAGATATCGTTCTTGGTTCTGCTGCAGTTGCTGGAGCTTTGACCTTAGGTGGTACGGGACAAACCGGTACTATTGGCTTAGGTGCTGGTACAGCTGCTCAGACCATTAACATTGGTACTGGTGCTGCTGTAGTTAAAACAATCTCAATCGGCGGAACCGGAGCTAACGTTATTGCTATTGGTAACACTCAGACTGGTGGGTCTGTCTCTATTGGTACTGCTATGACCACTGGCACGATTACTATTGGTGGTAGTTCTCAAACCGGAACTATAAGTATTGGTAACTCAACTGCATCACACACAATTAACTTAGGAACAGTAAACCCAACTTCTGGTAATATCACGATTAATATATTAAACAGTTTGAATGGAGGTGGTACAAGAGTAGTTAATATTGCAGCATCCGCCGGTGCTCCATCCGATACTGTAAATATTGGTAGTGCTACTTCAACCACAAATATCGCTGGTTTACTTGAAATTCCCTCTGGAACAGCTACCCCTACCGGTACCGATTGTGACGCAGCTGGAGAAGCCGGAAGAATTTACGTTGAGACTGATGCAGCGATTTTGTGGATTTGTACCGGCGCAGCTTGGGCTGATGCCAGTCCTTAATCATGAGTTTGCTCAGTAGCAAATATCAATTTAAAACCCCTCCGCATGGAGGGGTTTTTAGTATTTTAGAAATTAGACAGAATCGATCTGTTTGACAAAAGCCCCAAAATATGATATTATTTTGGGGCTTTTAGCAAATCGAATAATCGCTCTAGCCACATCGGCTTGAGAGGAAAGTCCGAACACTTCGTTGATGGCCACTATAGAGCCATGAACAAGGGTAGCGGGTAATTCCCGTCGAAAGTAATTTTAGAGGTGCGAACAGTGACGCTGGCGGCGCAAGCCAAGAGCACCCCTCGGGGTGAACCTTTGCAGTAATGTAGAGGGTGAAACGGCCAAATCCTTACCTGAGTGCAATGCCAAATTTGGTAGGCAGCATGATCCTGTTGGTAACAGCAGGACAAGATAGATGATTATTTAGAAACAGAATTCGGCTTACGAGTTTGCTAAAAGTATAAAAAATCCTTTCGATTAATTTCGAAAGGATTTTTTATTAACAAAATTTATTCAAATTATTTCTTAGACCAGTCTTGAGGCCATTCTTGTTGCCAATCAGCCATCGCTGAATCTAAAGTGTACTGATAGTTGTAACCGGAATCTTTTAGTACAGTTGGCACTATCAAATTTTGATGCACAAGCTTTTTCATTCTCACCGGACTAATTGGTTGCTTGATTTTTAAC
>CAYOVR010000014.1:1207-17512 GCA_964407465.1 uncultured Candidatus Saccharibacteria bacterium | reverse complement strand
AAGTTCGGCGTCAACGGGAACTGGTTCAACGGGCTGGTGAGGGATCACACGTTCAAAGACCGCAGCGTGCGAGCGATGCGAGTCACCGTCGACAGCATGAAGAAAAAGAGGAGCAAGCCATGACAGAGAATCGATCACTGATGAAGCACGCCGAGCAGTCCACAATCGAATCGTTCAACAGAGACAAGTTCAGCGAGGACAGAGTCGAACTCCTACGGCAGACCATCTGCCAGGAACTCACTGCTCCCGAGATGGCGCTCTTCATCGAGGTGTGCACAGCGAAGCGCCTCGATCCATTCGCCCGCCAAATCCACGCACTCAAGCGACGCTCGAAGAAGAAGATTAAGAGAGGAACGGGGTGGGTGGAGGAATGGGTCGAGAAGATGACCGTCGTCACCGGCATTGACGGGTTCCGCGTCATCGCTCAGCGAACAGGTCAATACGAGGGACAGCTCGGACCGTTCTGGTGCGGAGATGACGGCATATGGAAGGACGTATGGCTGGCGAAAGAGAATCCGCGCGCGGCAAAGGTCGCCGTGATGCGCAAGGGATTCCGAGAGCCACTCGTCGGCGTGGCGCTGTGGGACGAGTACGCGCAATCCTACGAGTACAACGGTCAGGTGAAGTACACCGGAACATGGGCGACCCATCCGTCTGTCATGTTGGCAAAGAGCAGCGAGGCGGTGGCGCTTCGTCGTGCATTCCCCGAAGACCTGTCTGGGCTTTACGTCTCCGAGGAGATGAAGACCGAAGACCTCGCCGACGAGATGCGCCAGAAGTTCAACGAGCTGGACGCCAAGATGAGGGTTTCCGAAGTGAAGACACCTCCAGCATCTGAGCCACGCAAACTCGAAGAACCACAGGTCATGGACGCCGAAACAGAGAAGCCGGCACCGAAGAAGATTTCTGCGACGGAGACGCTGGTTTCGTTCAAGCGATCGGCTGATGCGTGCGTCACCGCCTTACAGGTCGAGCAACTTTGCGCGAAGTGGGCCGACGCCATCAAGGCATTGCCGCCAAGAGCGACGGCGATCGCGATGGGCTACGCCAAGGCGCGCGCAGCAGAGGTGAGCGACTGCGCCCCAGACGAAGAGTCGTCAGCGTTCGCAACGCAGCTCAACGAACTTGCAAAGGAGTGATCAATGGAAACCAAAGCATGCAGCCAGTGCGGCACGGGAATCTGCGCATCTTGCGCGATGAGCAACGAGGGATCGACCGAGCGCATGGAGGACGGCGCAAATCCGCCACAGACGGAGTCCGTCCGTAGTGGCTGGTGGTGCCTGACGTGTAAGGCGCCTGCCCGCTTGGCTGATCCGTCGTGCGCGCACCGCCATCGCTGGCAGTACTCGCCGCGCCATGTGGCGGACTTCTTCGCGGGGGTGTCCCGATGACGCCCCGCTACACGCCTGGGCCGTGGGTGGCGACGAATGATGGGCGGGTGATGACGACGACCGGCGTGCATCGGTGCGTTGCTGACGTCCATGATCCACGACGTGGGTACCCAGACGGCTGGGAACTTGTCGTTGATGCTAACGCCCGCCTCATCTCGGCAGCGCCTGACCTCGTCGAAGTCGCCCGCGCTGTCATCGAACTGATGGGGCTGCGCTACCCAACGCCCGCCGAGTCGGCCGACATGGGTGGGCTGGAAGCCACGGTTGTCTGGGCGGCACGCCAGGCACTGCGGAAAGCGGGGGTGAAGCCATGAAGGACACCTGTCGATCTTGCGGGGCCAGCATCATGTGGGCGGTCACGTCCAAAGGAAGAAAGCCGATCCCGCTCAACCCTGAACCAGTCGAAGGCGGCAACATCGTCCTTCATCGCGGACTCGCCATCATCGAAAAGAACGGTGAACGGTTTGGCGATGGCGAACCTCACTACGTGTCGCACTTCGCGACCTGTCCGAACGCAGCAAAACACAGGAACAGAAAGAAGGAACAATGACGGGCGTCAATAAAATCATGATCATCGGCAACCTCGGGCGCGATCCTGAAGTTCGCTACTCGCAATCCGGCAACGCGGTCTGCAACCTCAGCGTCGCAGTGACCGAGAAGGTGAAGGACGGCGACGGATGGAAGGACGCGACTGAGTGGTTTCGCGTAGTCACCTTCGGCAAGACCGCAGAGAACGCGGGCAAGTACCTGGCGAAGGGGCGCCAGGTCTACGTCGAAGGTCGACTGCGCACGCAGAAGTACAAGGACAAGGACGGCGTTGAGAAACAGTCCACCGAGGTGATTGCCTACGCGATCCAGTTTCTCGGTGGCGGTGGAGAGGCAAAGAAACCAGGAGGTCCGCCGTCCGCATCGAGCACGCCAGCGTCGAACGAGCCGCCCGTGGGTGATGACGGGTTCATTGATGACGATCTGCCGTTTTGATCTCTTGCGCGTGAGTGGCGGCTCGTCTAAGAATCCATCGTCTACCGGTGTGGACCTTCGACGGGCTCGCCCGATTCCGTTTCCCCCACGTTGATCGTGTGGGCCAAGTTGAAGTGAATGGCGCTCGTTGTGGCGCCATTCTTTTTTGGGGGGCACATGAAAACCTTGAAGGAAAAGCAGCTCAGTCTGCTTCAGCGAAGCGCGTCTCGATCGCCACCTGTGTCGGTGCCAACGCCGACGGCAGATGCGATCCTATCTGGCGCGTTTGACGGTGACGACGTTGACGAGGTGCGACTGCTATCGGCGATCATCAGGATCATCGCAGCCCGGTGGAAGCCCGGTCGTCCAGTGGTCGCCATCGCCGACCGCTCGACGCGCAACATGTGGCGCGCATGGAAACAGGCTGGCGGCACAGCATCCATTGCACTCAAGGTCGCCATCGGGATGCAGCTTGACGACTGGCCAGAGCGCGGTCGCGTTCCGCCGACGTTGAGATTGATCATGCGGCAGTCGTCAGACCGCATTGATCGTTTCCTTGATCTGTACGAGCAAGTCCGTGCCGGCGCAAAGCTGCGCTGGCCAAGTGGGGAAGAGCAACAATCTGCGATGCTGGAGCTGCGAACGATCTTCGCAGACGTCGCCAATGCACCTCTGGTGGGTTGGTGGAAGTGGAACGAGATACGTTCTGGCATCGACGGCATGAGCGAAGAGGAAGCGGTCGAATGGATGCGCATCCTCAAGCCAGAGATTGAAGCGGCCAGGAAGAACATCACAAACGGACTGCCACCTCGGCACGGGATGCTAACTTGACGACGACGACAGAGACACTTGATCAACTTCTATTGGTGGAGCGTGTCATCGGATGCTCGATGCGTGACCCCGCGGCTCTGGCCAGGCTGGCGCAGGCAGGGGTGTCGGTGCACGAGTTTGAGCACGACAAGCACAGGGAGATGTGGGGAGCCATTCTCACCTGCTTCGAGCGGTACGGCAGCGCCGACGCCGCTGTTGTTGCTGAGGCTCTTGTTCGTCAGTCGAAGTGGGACGCTGGCGACGCGAAGCAATGGGTGAACGAAGCCATCCGATCCTCGGCTGGCGGCATCGACGACGAGACGATCGGGGTCTACGCAACCAGGCTGCGGCATGGCGCGGCGATGAGACGCGCTCGAAAACTGGCGGATCGCATCTATCACCTGTCGGTGAAGGACACTCCAGCGCCAGAGATTGCGGCAGAGGCAACGGCTGAGCTTGACTCGATCGTGTCTGGCTCAACCGCGCGCAAGGCGAAGACGGCGGCGTCGACGATGGACGACATCTTCCGTGAGCTTTCAGAGGTGGAGAGCAAGGTCGAGCGGTTCCCTTTGGGCCTCGGCCTGATCGACAAGGCCATGGGCGGCGGCGGTCGCGCCGGGTCTGTCGTTGTCATCGCCGCCGACACCGGTGTGGGGAAGACCACGTTCGGTCAGCACATGTTGAAGACACAGGGCGAGGCCGGCGTTCCGTCGCTGTATGTGACATTCGAGACGAAGGCGAAGCACCTGATGCAGGGCGTGGTTCAGATGCAGGCGAAGCGACGCATCCATCGCCCGATGGATCGCGCGATGCTGGGGCACTTCGGAAGAGCAACAGAGCAGATCGCCAGGATGCCCATCTGGATTGAGGACTCCGAGTCGATGACCGTTGAAGAGGTGCAGTCGCTCATTCACGGTCACGTCGCTGCACATGGAACGCGTGTCGTGTTCGTCGACTATGTCCAAGACATCGACCGATCGACCAAGCACCCACGCGACGATCTGAACTATGCGCACATCAGCAAGGTTCTTCGTCGGGCCGCGCAGCGCTACAACGTGCTCCTCGTCGAGTTTGCCCAGCTCGCCGACACCAGGGACATGCAGAAGGACAAGCGCTACGTCGGCCCCACGGAAGCGGACATCGCGTTCACCAGACAGTTTGCGAAGGACGCCAGCTACGTCGTGATGCTGGATCGAAAAAAGTTGACTACCGAGTCCGGTGGAGAACGACACCGCACCAGGGTTCGCCTGACGAAGAATCGCTGGGAGTCGACGCTCACGGCGGCGGCGATGAGGTACGACCCGATCACCACGGAGTTGATCCCGTGCGACGAGAATGGAGAAGACATCGTCGAGAAGCACCAGGAGGAGGATGACGAGGCCTGGGGAGGATGAACTTGTTCCGCTCGGTCGCTTGCTTTCTGAGATGCGGCTGGGACTCGACAAGACACCAGCATGGAAGCCATCGCCGCGGGCTCCATCCAGGTGGCTCACGCAGACCATCGACTTCAACGAAAGGCTGATGGCGAAGGCTCGTATGCGGTACGCGATCGAACCAACGAAGGAGAACCTTGCATGGGGCAAAGCCCTGCGGGCGTTCATTGAGGATCTGAAAAGAGGGGACTGATGACCACCGTACAACTGACAATCTTTGGAACCGCGACAAGCGGACGACGGCAGATCACACCCGAATGGAACAACGAGGCGACCAAGCACTGGACGCTGGAGCAGGCAAGGACGCACGTCACCAACCATGCAGACGACGGCGTGAACTGCCCATGCTGCGGACAACGGGCTCAGGTCTATCGCCGCACCTTGAACGCTGGGATGGCGCGCGCGCTGGTGCTGATGTGGCGCCAGGTTCGCGATGCGCCAGAGCCAACACAGGAACCGATCGACATCAGGACGATCGATGTGCGCGGCGGGGACTACGGCAAGCTGGCTTATTGGGGATTGATCAAGGCGTCCGACGACACAGCGGGAATCTGGAGGATCACCCACAGCGGCGTCCTGTTCGTCACCAGCTCCGTCTCCGTGCCGCGCGCGGTCTACGTCTACGACGGGCGAGTGCTCAACGAGATCGATGTCGAGATGACAACCATCCGCCAGGCCCTCAGCGAGAAGTTCGACTTGATCGAGCTTCTCAACGGTGGACGATGACAGCGCACAACGAACACTGCGGATGTCCGCAATGCACGATGCGCGAATGCATCCCGGTTGCGTTCATCGAGGACGAGATCAAGCAACTAAGGCTGATTGAGATCAACGCGACCACTGTTCAGGCGAGATCCGTCGGGCGCAACGCGCGCATCATTCTTGAGTCGCTGATCGAGGCTCACCGGAGGCAGCCATGGAAAACGAAGAGCTGAACCTTGCAGAGATGAAGGCGAAGCTCGTCGTCGCCTATGAGCAGGTTCGGCAATGCGCTGATCACGGAATACACCCTGGAACGAGACGAGGACGGCAGGGACACCTTCACCATCACGCTGCGTGCGGCGTCGGTCGAGGTGAGTCCATCATGAGCGCACACGCCGGAAAGAAAAAGCAGGCGTGGGAGACGCCGCGCCACATCGTCGACGTCATCGCGGCGGACACATTCAGGCGCACATCGTTTGCCCTCGACGCAGCGGCGTCCGCGAAGAACTACAAGGCCGACGCATTTTATGCGCTGCCGAATGGCAACGGTCTTCGCGATCCGTGGGTGGACGCGACGTGGTGCAACCCTCCCTATGAAAACCAGGACGAGTGGATCGCCCGCGCTCATTGGTGGGCGAAGGCCGGGGTGAACAGCGCGCTTCTGGTCCTGGCCTCGACGTCAGCGAACTACTGGCGCCCGTTGGTGTGGGAGCGGGCGAGTGTCGACTTCTACGAGGGGCGCATCCCATTCGTCGACGAAGACACCGGCAAGCCGATGAAGGGCAACGCTTACGCATCGGCGCTGGTGTTGATCGGTCCCATGTTTCAACCGGGGCTAGTGCGAGTCAGGGACGCATCGACAGGTCGCCTGCTCTCTCAGCTTCCGCACGCCGCCCTTGAGCTTCCATTCACGGAGAGTAGATGACGAAAGCGCGACCGATCCTTTTCTCTGCACCGATGGTGCGCGCCATCCTCGCTGGGCGGAAGACGCAGACGCGCCGGGCCGTGAATCTTCCATCTGTCCCGATCGGTCTGGACCCGTGGACGCTGAACGATCCACAGTCTCCCCCCGACTTCATCGCCAACAATCCACGAGCAAACGGATTCAGCGCCACGCACATTGCCGAATGCAGGCACGGAAGACCTGGGGATCGACTCTGGGTGCGCGAGAAATGGGCGCCGTTTTCCGTGACACCGAACACGCCGGTTCCATGTTCAGTCGACGACGCCGACGGAGTGCGCTTCTTCGCTGATCGATCCTTCTACGTCTGCGAATCAGGCGGGGCATTCACGAGAATACCGATCGCGATCGACGCTGAATGGTTCGACGCTCGCCACAAGTGGAGGCCATCCATCCACATGCCTCGTTGGGCTTCACGCATCACGCTGGAGATCACCGACGTGCGCGTGGAGAGGCTGCAAAGTATCAGCGAGGAAGACGCAGCGGCTGAGGGGGTGGATCCAATGGTGGTTCTCCCCGGCGATGTCGTCTCGCACGTCGCCGGCTTTGGCGTGCTCTGGGATTCCATCAATCACGATCGCGCCCCGTGGGACAGCAACCCGTGGGTGTGGGCCATTTCATTCAAGGTGGCGCAGCCATGAGACGGCGTCGATCGGGCGTGCCTCGCGACAACGGGGCCACTCATCACACCATGCCAACGGTCGATTCGGTGTGGGGCTACCGGTGCGAGTGCGGCCACACCTGGAGAGCGGAACGCTGGCGCTGGATGAACGGGGCAGAGATCCAACGCGGGATGATGTGCCCGGACACGTTCGTCCATGTCCGATCGATGTGGGTTGTCGGCAAGCTCAAGCGCCTTCTGTGAGCGAGGGGTCCGCCATGAAGACGTTCCTTTGTCCGTGCCCGTGCGGGAAGAACGCACTTCCCGTCACCGGCGCCGTGATCTATCCGCACATCCCGTACCTCGCGCAAAAGCGGTTCTTCCTCTGCGAATGCGGCAGGTACGTCGGGGCGCATTGGAACGGGAAACCTCTGGGCATCCCGGCCGACGCAGAGACGCGAGCGGCAAGGTCGCAGGCGCATCGTGCCTTTGACCCGTTGTGGAAGTCCGGTAAGTTCCCATCCAGGGGCGCCGCCTATCGCTGGCTGTCGGATGCGATGGGGGAGGCGCAGGTGCACATCGGTGAAGCCACCAAAGAGCAGGCCGATCGGATCGTCGCGATCTGCACAGCGAAGCATTGATCGTTGCGACTTCTTGTGGGACTCACGGATTCCACCGGAGGAATCAGTGAACAACACGTTTGAGTTCAATCTCGCGCCATCCACCATCGAGTCCGTTTCGTTCGCGAAGTCGAAACCGAAGAGCGTCAACGACTCTGGCGCTGGTGTGAAGAAGATCAAGTTCGTCGTGGACGTGACGGACGAGGAGATGTTGGACGAGGTGATGCCGCTGTTCTCGGGCGTCATCGATGACAAGACCATGCAGCGTGTCGCCAGCGAGCAGGGTCCAGGCTTCGAGGTCCGCTCGAAGAAGAAGCTCGGCATGAGCACGATCAAGGTCCACGCCCCAGGCGAAGACGAGAGCAGTCTCAAGCTGCTGATGGAGGCGAGCAACGCCCGCGTCGGTCAGCCGCGCCTAGTGATCGGCAAGGAGGCCAAGCAGGTGTGGCTTGAGCTGACGATCGAGATGGCGATCCCCAAGGCGAATCTGGCGGTGGTGGACGACTACTTCAAGGCAGACGTGCTGCTCTCCGTTGCGAATACCCAGCTCGACCTGGAAGACGAAGTGAAACTAAAGGTCACCAGGACCGCGCGGCGCGAAGTCACCGCTGAGGCGTGATCAACGACAACCCTTTTCCGGCGTGCGAATCGTGCGCCGGGAGGGGGTTTTTCTTTGTCCACTGCGTCGAGCATCACCGAGCCCACTACCAACGCAAGGGCGAATCCGGTTTCGCCATCATCGTCAAGAAGACCAAGTTCAAACAGCCGTGCGACTGCCTTGAAGGCGACCGCTGGCTGGAGAGGAGATCGAAGTGATCTGTTCACTGGAGGGCGGAAACGGCGGCATGAACGACGATGGCTCCCTTGTCGTCGAGGTCGGCACGCCCGGCATCGGGATCATCGGCTATCAGGTGATGGTCAGCGACCGGGACCGGGAGACATGCAACGCGCGCGCGCGCCTCAGCCTGTTCTGTCGAACCATCGTGCGCGAGGCTGACTCTTCGATCTATGGGTTCCTCGACTCCCGAGATCGGGCGATGTTCGATCGGCTGATTCGAGTCCCCGGTGTCGGACCATCGACCGCGCTTCGTGCATTGTCGGTGATGAATGCAGAGCAGATCACCAAGTGCATCGCCGACGGCATGAAAGCCGGGCTGGTCAGTGTGCCTGGCATCGGGCTGAAGACGGCCAACAAGATCATCGAGGAGCTGTCGTGAGTCTGATCAGATTCAACCCCAAACGCGACGCCAACGAAGCCAAGATCGTCGACGCCCTGCGCACGACTGGCTGCCTGGTCGAATGCATTTCCGGCAACGGTGTTCCAGACCTGCTGGTGTGGAGCCCGTTCCTTAAGCGCGTCGTGCTGATGGAGGTGAAGCAGGAGAAGGCGACAAAGAGCCGCAAAAAGCTGAAGCCATCATTCGAGCGATGGCGCGAAGCTGGCGCCCCGGTCCACATCGTCGAGAGCGTTTCCGATGCGGTCTTCGCCGCTGGCGTCGCATGACGTTCCCTGGAGCTTCAGAACTCGCGCGCCTGTGTGACGCCAAAGGCGTGCGAGTGGCGGACCTCGCGTCAACCACGGGCTGGCCGGTGGCTCTCTGTGAAAGGGTTCTGTCCGGGGCGAGCCCTATCCCTACGCCAATCATGGGAGAGGCAGTCTTCATTGCGAAAAGGCTTTCGATCTCGTCGGCCACGGTGTGGGAGTGGGTTGATCGAGATCGATCGGCGCGATCCAGCAAGCCGAAGGCGAAGCAGACAGGAGGCGACCGATGAACTTCAGCGACGAATGGCTCTACACCCGCCAGGTGCAGCGTCTCAAAGAAGAGAGACGCTCGTTGATCGTCCTGCTGTTGCTGTCGTGGCTGGCGCTGAGCGCTGTCGGGTCAGGCTTCCTTCTCGCCCTCGGAGAGCGAGACAGGGAGCGACTCAACCCCGCCCGATGCCAGGAACACGCAACGCCGAGAACAGAACAGCGGCGTTGTTGGCCGAGACGTAGACGTCGCCTGGCGCATCGTCGGCCGCGAGGTGGTCGCCGAACTCTGCCGCGAACGGGCCGAACACCCAGGTCTTGCCGGCCGGGAGAGTGAGCGCCGCCTGGGACACGGTCTGGTTTCGCCGCAGGTAGCTGAAGGTCACCGTGTAGCTGACGCCGCCAGAGTTGCGCGCGATGAGGATGGCGTCGCCGGGGATGTTGGCGAACCGGTTGCCGTTGGCCAGGTTGGAAGCTGCCTCGGTCAGCTCAACGCCAAGCTCGGGAAGGCCGGCGTAGGACTGAACGGTGATTGCGACTCGTGAAGTTGCCATGGATCACTCCTCCTCGGAAACGGGCGCTTCGATCACGGGTGAAGCGGCGGAGAACGGATCGTCCTGAAGAACGACCGGCGCGGGCGGCGCGGCATCATGAAGCTCTTGGAGCTTCTTCATCGCGAGCCCCGGCGTATTCGCTTCGTAGCCGGTGACATCCACTGCTTGTGGTTCGGCAGAGCCAGCCGTCACGATGTAGAGAGCATCCGCGAAGTCGAGGACGTAGGATCGCCCCTCGTCCAGATCGAAGTTCCCGCGCGGCGTTCCACGGAAGACGAAGGACTTCTTGACGAACACGGTTGCGTGAATCACGGGCGCTCCTCGAAGTGTCGCGCCAGCATTGCGCAGGCTTGAGGTGCGCGCCACCCCACCCTCACTCGGTGGGCGGATCCATCTTGCCGGCGATCAGCCGCCAGCGCCCGGCCTGGATGTGCGCCGGGTCCCAGCCGAAAAGGTCGCCCGGCCTCGCGCTCGCCCATGCGCCGTTGTTGGTGCCTCCCCAGACGAAGCCCAGGTTGGTGGCCATCTGCCCGTAGCGCTTCCAGACGGCGACGACCTCTGGTCTGGCGATGCGACACTGTCGGCCGTCGAAGACGATGCCGGTGTCCCACGCTGCGCCGGCGCCGCCGACCTTCTCAGGGTGCTGCTTCTTTCTGATCCAGTGCGGATGGTCCAGGTCGAGGATGCAGTCGATGGCGAGGCCCCAGACATGCGGGCTCTGAAGGGAGGTCGCACGGGTCACGCCACGAGTGAAGAGGAAGTTCTGTCGCTCGATGGTACGCCGGGTCTCGAAGACCTTGAATGGCAGATGCTCGTCGGCGAACGCCTGAACCAGCATGCCAGCATCTTCCTTGAACGGCTCGACGAGCCTGGACATGTCGGTGATGCGGGCGGGCTCGATCAATGGCGGCATCTGCACCTCAGGTTGGCGCAACCTACCACTGCCGAACCCGCCCTTGGAACGGCTGACTCAGGCCTTGGGCGTGACCGCGGGCTTTTTGCTGTCGTCGGTCGCAGCAAGAAGAGCGGTCGCGAGAACCGTCAGCAGTGCGCCTTGCACATCGTCAACCTTCGTCGGGGTCTTCTTTGCCTCCTCGACGAACTTGGCGGCGAACACCTTGAGGCGGACAACGCCGTCGCGGAGCTTCTTCAGGACCAGGATCAAAAGGCCGGTCAGGGCGGCGAGAAGGATCTCGGTCAGGTGCGAAAGAACCATTTCGACAATCTGGCTGAACATGATGGACCTCCGCGACGGAGCCTACTCAGCCGGCGATCTTCAGTCGAACCCGTGCCGTCGCGTCCTGCACAATGTCGAGCATCGCCTCGGTTTCCTTGCCCGTGCGCAGCTTCTCCTGAAGCATCAGCGCCTTGCCGAGTGTCTCACCGTCGATGACACCAGCGCCGACGAGGATTGCGCCGAGCATCGCCTGCTCCCCCTGATGTTGAACCTCAACTGCCTTTGATATCTGGTCTTCGGTGACCACTCCCATCTTGAGTAGCACGTTGCCGAGGTCGGACTGCTTGCGCGTGAGGATCGGCTTTTTTCGGAACGGGTTTCTCATGGCTTCCTCCCGTCGAGCTTTTCGAGCGCCTTGAGGACTTCGTTCTGCTTGTCGAGCAACGCGAAGATCTTCTCGTCCTTGTCGTTGCTCACCTTCCACAGCCGCCAGATGACGAGCGCGAACAGGCCAGCGATCCCCCATCCGCCGTTGGACGCCAGGACGGCACCCAGCCCCATGGCGCTGTCGGCCACAGGAGCGACGATGCCTGGATCGGCCATGGCGGATCTCGGCACGGAGACGACGGCGAGAAGGAAGACGCGTTTCACGGCTCTTCCTCGCTCTCGTCGAGGTCGCCGCCCACCCCGAGAAGGAACTTGGTGACCGCCGAGTTGACCTTCGTCAGCTTCTCCATGGCGGCGAGGTGCTCTCCCGCCATCCCGTGCCAGTGCTTGGCTGCCGCCTGGTAGTGCGTGATCGTCTCGCTGAGGCCGAGGACGTTGGTGGAAAGGATCGTCACCTTGTCGTCGAGCTTTTGAGATCGAGCATCCAAGCGCCGAGTGTGTGCTTCCAGTTTCTGAATCTGGAGACGCATCTCCTCAAGCTCACGGTGTGCTTCGTTGTCCATTGCGTGCCCCCTTTCAGTGACAGTTGTCGACGTGGACAGTGGCGCACTCGATGAGAGTTCTACCGAGAGAAGTGGTCACGGCGAACTTGATCCTGTACGCCGCGCCATCGACACCGCCCGTCAACAGCTGCTGGGCGATGGTCCCGGACACCGTCGGGACACCGCTCTTGATGGCGCTCGGGTTCGCGTCGACGCCGTAGACGGTGGTCACCGTTGTCGTCACGCCGGTCAGTGTCTCGCCAGAATAAAGGACGGCGACGAAGTCGATTCCTCGGCTGTCGATTTCTGACGGGTCCTTTGGTGACCACTGAAGATCGCTCATGTTGAATCCACCGTTGTGGTTCGCGCGTGTGCGCGGATGAAGTCGATTCGTTCTGGTGCTTCAACGAACGTGATTCGAGCAGCGGCCCTTGGAGGATCGACGACCGTGACCACGACGGCCGGTGCTTCCGATGACCCGGCGAGGGGCGAGCCCGCAAGTGCTTCGCCAGCGAGCTGCATGTCAGCCCTCCGTCGTCAGCACGTCGCGCGCGCTGTACGCGGGAGGCGGGAACATCGACGCGTCGAAGATGACAGCCTCGACGGCGGCCACGGTTTGCGCGGCCTGGACCTGTGCGGCGAGCGCATACAGGTGCAGCGTCTGGGCCTCGACCCAGTCGACGAGGGCCTCCACCTTGGCGAGCTTGCTTGCCTGACCTTTGCCGACGGCACGAGCGTAGATGGCGGTCAGCAGGCGCTGCTGCGTTGGCGTATAGCGAGATTCAATGTGCCGCTCAACGTCGGCATTCAGCGCGGCGATTGCCTGCGTCTTCGCCTGCGCAAGCTCCTGCGCGGCCTGCTCGGGCGAGACGATGCGCGGACGCGGTGCGCCGTGCGTCTTCGGGTCCGTCGCCCGCGCGCCCTTGCCGTCGTCGACGTAGACCGGGGCATCCCCGATCCAGCCGATGGATCCGGCGGGCTCGTTGCCGTCGCGCTCGACGTGGGCGACGAGTGGTGATTCGGGTTGCACGAGCAACGCAGGCGCCGGGCTCGCGTTCGGCCGTGGCGCTCGGTCCTCGTTGACGACGACCCATGCGGGCCAATGAATCGCGGTCATGACAGCAGCCCCACCACGCAAGAGGCACCTGCACCGCCAGCGCCACCGGTCGCACCAGACGGCGCAGATCCCGCAGAGCCCGCAGTTGCGCGCGCGTCGTTTTCACTGACAGTGCCGAGCGCACGACGTCGGACAGTGATGCGCCCACCGCCGCCGCCACCGCCGCCTGTGCCGCCTGTGCCCGTGCCGTTGCCGTTGCCGCCAGCGCCACCGGTGCCACCGCTCGCATCGACCCAGCCAGCGACATTGGCGTCGGCGACGATGACGCCGGCCTGGAAATGTACGCGGCACCCGGAGGCACCGCCGCCCCCGCCACCGCCGCCAGCGTTCGCGTTCGAGGCGCTGCCGCCAGCACCGCCGATGCCGCCACGGCCATCGATCATCGGTGCAGCGGTGTTGCTGCTGACAATGACGACGCCGACGCGCACGTCGAGGACTTTGCTCCCGCTCTGACCGCCGCCGCCGCCGCCGCCAGCAGCAGCACCGTTGCCGCCACCCGCGCCGCCACCGCCGCCATTGAGAGCGCCGCAGCATGTGTAGGGCTGTTGCGACGCCGAGAACAATCGCTGCATCGCTGCGGGCGGGTATTCGGGAACGAACGAGTCAACGAACGTCGACACGCCCGTAGCTGCGCCGCCAGCACCGCCAGCACCGCCGCTGCCAGCACCACCGGCACCACCGGCACCGCGCAGGTATCCACCGACTACGCCGACAATGTTGCCCGCAGCCGTCCCAGCGCCACCCGCGCCGGTTGTCCCCGCGCCTCCAGGCTGACCAGGAGCCGACGCACCGACCGTTGCGCCGTAGTGGGAGCCGGTCGATCCACCGGCGCCCGCCGTGCCCGTCGCACCACCGGCAATGCCGACGCCACTCCCGGCCGTTGTTGGATTGTACTTGCCCGTGATTGACGATGCTGCCGCTGCGCTCACGTCGAGCACCTGTGCGCGCAGAATCCACCCGCCAGGGTCGCCGGCAGACGAGTCGTTGACGATCTTGCCCGCGCCGCTGATGGTCAGCGTGCGGTACTGCATGTCCCTCGACATGTAGACCGTCCCGGTGACAACGAGGTCACCATCCGACCCGTCGCCGCAGTCGCACAGCGCGAGCCACGACGGGTCAAGCACGCCGCGCGAGGTCGCTTTCGGCACCTTGCCAGCGGCGGCAGTCTCGAAGACGTCTGATTCAAGCTGATAGCCGGTGTGGGGGTCGGCGAGCCCAGCGTGCGTCGCGATCAATCCGGACGCGGTTCCTGTCGGATCTGCGCCAGCCTGCACGGCAGTGACTGCGTGCGGGTTGCTTGTCGATGCGAGGTGGGAATCGATCTGCGCGTGGGTGTTTGTTCCGGCGTGCGACGCAACGGCAGCCGCTGCCTGCACGGTGGCACGCTCCTCGGCGATGTCGTCGAGTCCGTCCTTGTTCAGGCCGACGAAGCACACGAGCGAGGCGCTTGCGAAGTTGACGAGTGCGCCTCCATTGCTTGAGCCGGTGACCGTGGTCCGCGCGATCGCGTTGCCGGCCGTCCAGGTGTAGATGCCGGTTTCCCATTCGGACGTCTGCAGGCCGTTTGCGTCTCGCCCTTCGATGACGCCAGGAAACGTATCCCCGGCTACCAAGCCCGCAGAGAACGGCAACCAGCTCGCGACCGCCCCTGACGGGGTGATGTCGCCGGTGCCGGTAGACGTTGACGTCTGCTTGGTTCGATCCGGTCGCTTGAAGGCCATTCACGGAGACTGCATCGTCTCCGATGATTGGTCACTCCCCCCGCTTCGCTACGGCTCTTGAGCCGGGGTGACCTGTGTCCCGACCCAGATTCGCATCTCGGTGGCGATTCCAGGGTTCTGACCGACGAGCCCCACACTGGTGGGAGTTGCGACACCAACTGCGCCTGTCGTTTGGTATGTCGAGTCGGCATAGTTGATCTGGTCCACGCCGTTGTATGTGCAGCGATTGGCGTGCGTGGTGCCGTCCATGACGTCGACGACGTCACCATAGAGCACGGTGCCGACGTTGCACCATGTTCGGTCGCTGATGGAGTCGTTGCCGGCTGTGACGAGGTTGGCCAGCAGCGAAGCCCCCCAGCCGCCACCCCACTTCAGCACGCCGAGGTTGTCGTACGGGATGATCGTGTTGGCGCGCGCCTCAACCGTCCCTGTGCCACTCGCTGCTGTGATGTTGCTCGTTGCGTCCCAACCAATGACACCCTGCAGTGCGTCCAGCGTGGCCGATGTGGCCCGCGTGCCGATCAAGGCGTTGCCAGTCGACACCCCAGCAGACGACGTCCACAGCGTAAAATCCACGGTGGCGTTGGTGCCGTCGTCGTAGGTGGCGTCGTTGTCTGCCGTCGCCCCACAGATGGACAACGTGTGAGCGGCAGCCGTCCCGATATAGGTAATCGATACGAGATACCACCCATCCGCGAACGGCTTGATTGCCGTGTTCGTGATACCGGCCTCGGTGGTCCCGACGGTGCCGTTGCCGGTCAGCGTGAACCACGCGCGACCGTCCGCGATGGTGGCGTTGCGCAACATTACACGGGTAACGGCTCTAGGCTTGACGAAGGCGCTCAGGACGTGCGTGTTGCTAGCGCTGAGCGTTGGTGCCTGCGTGACGCAGTGCTCGACGTCGCCAGCACCATCAGTGGATTCGAAGTCGTCAGCGATGACAGAGGATCGCCCGTCAGGAGCGGCAGTTGCGTTCGCGGCAATTGCCCCGTTGGCCTTCGTCCATGCCGCGTTGTCGTATTGCTCGGTATACGTCAGGACAGAGGCGCCTCTTCCGTATCGTCAACGGCGCGACCCGTGGCGTTCGTGACGTCCGTGACGTCCGCCGCGCTTGGGTTTGGATTCGCCGTCGCTATTTGCGTCACTTCCCATGGGAATGCGACAGCCGGGGCGACAGCGAACACCACGGCGCCCAGGAAGGCAGCCAGGACCAGGATTGCGAACGACGGGCGAGAAGCAAGGCGAGACATGGTGAAGCCCTCCGGGGTTTCGCGAGTCTGCCCTGCGCCGGATGAGCGGTCGAGCCCACCCGTTCAGGCCGGCGTGGCGCGGGATGTCTGGTTTGAGGGCGCGCTGGCGTTCCGCATTCGATCTCGGGCGATCAGCTTCACGTAGTAGGTGGTGGACGCAGCCAAGCCGAAGAACGTGATCTCGGTCGACCTGGTCACCGCCTTCAGGGTCGATGAGCTTGGCGTGAAGCCGTTCGTCGTTGAGACGTGAACCTCCATCTCATCCCATGCCGCGTTCAGGTTGTTCACCGGGTGGGACCAGTACACCCTCAGCCCGTACAGGTTCGTGC